>JBDTKF010000133.1:0-8068 GCA_039935455.1 Ginsengibacter sp. | reverse complement strand
GTTTATGCCGTAAGAAACACTTTGAATTTTAACAAAAGTAAGAATAAAGAAAGTGTCAGGAAAATATGATATGCTCAAAAGATTTCGGGGCGCAAATATTTTTTAATAGTAAACCAATTTATATTCTAAATTCTTATTCTAAAGTAAAGTATCACGAAGATATTTTGAGATGAAAAGGCATAGAAATTTGATTTTCATTGTCGGTCAATAAAGTTAAAAATTTAAAGAATTATCATATTTTTAAACTTGTCAGAAACTTACCATCCTATATTTGTTTCAAATTATTCTATATGTATATAAAAGTTAAAAGTATATTTCCGTTGCTTTTTCTATTCTTTTCATTCCCTGCTTTTGCGCAGCAAAATTTAAAAGATTCGCTCCCTGTCGATCCAAATGTAAAAATCGGAAAACTCCATAACGGGCTTACTTATTACATCCGGAAAAATGAAAAGCCAGAACAAAAGATAGAATTGCGCCTGGTTGTAAATGCCGGTTCTATTCTTGAGAATGAGGATCAGCAAGGCTTGGCGCATTTGAGCGAGCACATGGCTTTTAACGGGACCACTCATTTTAAGAAGAACGACATTGTTTCATATCTTCAATCTATTGGTGTTGGTTTTGGCAGCGACCTGAATGCTTATACAAGTTTCGATGAAACGGTTTATATACTTCCCATTCCAACAGACAAGCCTTCAAATATTGAGAAAGGGTTTCAGATTCTAAACGATTGGGCACATAATGTAACTTATAAAAGCGACGATATAGATGCTGAACGGCCCGTCGTACTTGAAGAAAGCCGTTTGGGTAAAGGAGCGGAGGACCGAATCAACAAACAGATTTATCCGCTGATATTTGCGGGTTCATTATATGGCAGCAGGCTTCCGATTGGAATAGATAGCATTGTGAAAAATGCGCCTTACTCTGCACTGAGAAGTTTTTATAAAGATTGGTACCGGCCAAATTTGATGGCGGTAATTGTTGTGGGCGATATCGATCCATCGAAAGCAGAAAGCTTAATCAAAAAATATTTTGGCGAAAATAAAAACCCTGAAAACGAAAGGCCACGGAACAATGCTAAAGTTCCACCTTACCAGCAAAGCTTAGCAAAAGTTGTAACAGATAAAGAAGCCACCAGCTATGCTTTTCAAATTCATTTTTCTCCTTACGAAACAACTCCTACGATAACACTTAGTGATTATAAAAATGATCTGGTAAAAAATATTTTTTCTGACCTTTTAAATCAACGGTTACGAGAACTTACCCAGAAAGAAAATCCCCCTTTCGTTTATGCAGCTTGTGGTTTTTCTTCTGAAACACGTGGACATGAATCATTCGAAGCGTTTATCGGCATGGGGAAAAGTGACAGCCTTGAAGGATTGAAAGCATTTGAAGAAGAACTGGAACGTGCCAAAAAATTCGGATTTACAAAAGCAGAATTGGAGAGATCCAAAGCGAGTATGCTGAATTATATAGAAAGAGCCTTTAACGAAAAAAATAAAACAGAATCATCAAATTACGCAGCAGAATATATCCGCAATTTTTTAACCCAAGAACCCATTCCAGGAATAGGAAATGAATACAATTATTACAAAGAATTAATGCCGCTGATCACTGTTGATGATATAAATGCTGTTGGGAAAAAACTGGATGAAAACCCCAATGAGTTTATTGCGCTCACCGGCCCGGAGCCCGCTGTTGGGAAAATTTTGCCAACAGCTGCGCAAATACTTGCGGTAAACGCGGAGGTTGAAAAAATGAATTTAACTCCTTATGAAGAAAAGATTATTTCGACATCTTTATTAGAACAATCTCCGAAGCCAGGAAAAATTACCGAAACAAAAAAGAATGCAGTTTTAGGAACCACAGAATTTACATTAAGCAATGGTCTGACCGTTACTTTGAAACATACCGATTTTAAAAACGACCAGGTTTTGATGAGTGCAATACGGCCGGGTGGAAAAAATAATTATGGCATTGCTGATAAATATGACGCGGAATATTTGATTCCTGTAATCAGCAGCATGGGAGTAGGCAATTTTTCTCCGGTCGATTTGAAAAAAGCGCTCAGCGGAAAAACAGTATCTGTACGTCCTGCCTTTTCTGAAGTATCGGATGGTTTTGGTGGAAGCAGTTCATTAAAAGATGTGGAATCAATGATGCAATTAATTTATTTGTATGCTACGTCGCCCCGTATCGATTCAACTTTGTTCAAATCATTTATACAAAAAAATAAATCACAACTCGCTTTTTTAAGCGCAAATCCACAAGCGGTTTTTGTTGATTCTTTATTGAAAGTTTATTATCAACACAATCCGTTGGCACCAATTGCAGTACCTAAGCCCGAATATTTTGATGCATTAAGTCTTGAAAGGATCATGCAAATCTATACCGAAAGGTTTGAAAATTTGAATGGAATGCATTTCATCTTTACAGGAAGTATCACTGAAAATGAACTGAAGCCATTGTTGGAAAAATACATAGCAAGCCTTCCTGTAAGTGCCAAAAAGTTCCACTACGTAGATAATAAATTGAGAGAAGCAAAGGGGAAAATAGACTTAAATGTTTATAAAGGAAAAGATCCTAAAGCCATGATACTAAGGATTTACAGCGGCGAAGTTCCCTACACCGAATCATTGAATTTGAAAGCAGAGGCAATCAGTCAGATTTTAAATATCCGGATTATTGAGAATTTAAGAGAAAAAATTCAGGGAATATATGGCGGTGGAATTCCTGTTCAATTTGAAAAAATTCCTTACGCACATTATTCCTTCTTTTTACAACTTCCCTGTGGCCCCGAAAAAGTAGATACTCTTTTGCAGGCTGCAAACGCCGAAATTCAAAGCCTAATAAAAAATGGCCCATCAACAGAGAATCTTGATAAAGTAAAAAAACAATGGAAAGAACAACACAAAGTAAATTTCAAAGAAAACAGCACGTGGCTTTCCGAACTTCAAAATTTTTATTTTCCCGGGAACGACCCAGAATATTTTATCAATTATGATAAACATGTTGATGCCCTGACGACCAAGGATATCCAGGATGCAGCAAAATTATTATTGACCACAAAAAATGTTCTTACCGGAATTCTGCGACCCGAAGCTGCAGAAAAATAAATTTCAGAACTTATCAATTTCATCGTTCAATGCATATCGAAGAATTACGCAGGTTCGTTTTAACCTTGAACAATGTGGACGAAAGTTTTCCTTTTGGCGAAGAAACGCTTGTATTCAAAACCAACAACAAAATATTTTTGCTTGTTTCTTTAATCTCTTCGCCATTACAGTTTAACGTAAAATGCGATCCGGAGAAAGCCATTGAATTACGCGAATTGTATTCTTGCATTCTTCCAGGTTATCACATGAATAAAAAACATTGGAACACGGTTATTGTTGATGGAACCTTGTCTCAATTGCAATTGAAAAGTTTTATTTCAGATTCATACAAACTGGTTTCTAAGAAGTAGGCTGCATCAAATGAAAACAGAAATTTAACTTAAAACTTTGTTTACTGATATTGACAAGATCAAAAATACGATTCTTTAAAATTTTTCATAAATCATTCCCGGAACAGGTCATATAAATTTACCTGAGTAATTTTCATTTACTTTTGACGATCACTTTTATTCACACTCTTTGTGGTTCTATGAAAATTATAGACTGGTATATTATAAAGAAGTTTTTTACCACTTTTTTCTTTTGCCTTATCGCACTGACCATTCTGGTTGTGATCGTTGATCTGAGTGAAAAAACGGATGATTTCGCCAAGACCGGTCTTCCTTTTAAAGAAATTATCACCCAATATTATTTTGGGTTTGTTCCTCGCATTGATGCAATGCTTTTCCCACTTTTTATTTTTATTTCAGTCATTTTTTTCACCTCCAAAATGGCCAACCGCTCAGAAATAATTGCCATTCTGAGCACAGGAATTAGTTTCGCAAGATTCCTGCGTCCTTATCTTGTTGGTGGACTTTTATTCACTGCAATTTTATGGTGGAGTAATCAATATTTACTTCCGCCCGCAAACGAAAAGTGGGCAAATTTTAATTCAAAATATATTGATTACAATTACGGTGGTTATATAAATACTTCAACCATCAATAACAAATACTTTAAGCTTGATTCATTCTCGTACGCAGGCATCCGTTATTATGATACGACCAGCCGCGCCGGGAACAACTTTTTTATTCAGCGCTTCAACAAAACAAACCTGGTTTATAATTTACGGGCACTCAATATTAACTGGGATACGGCTACAAAAAAATGGAGATTAAGTAATGTAGTAATTAGAAAAATAAATGGCCTTCGGCAAGAGGTTACAGACACCTCGGAATTGCATATGAACTTCAATTTCAAACCGCGCGATTTACAGCGTGACGAATACATGAAAGACAAATTAACCACTCCCGAATTGAATGAATTTATTAAACTCGAAAAGGTCCGGGGCTCTGGTGACGTCAATGCGCTGATGTTGGAAAAAAATAACCGCAATGCAAACCCTGTTTCCGTTTTTATTCTAACAATAATTGGCGCGTGCATCGCTTCACAAAAAATTCGGGGTGGAAGTGGGTTTCATTTGGCTATCGGCGTTTTGATTTGTGTGCTGTATATTTTAGTAGCAAGATTTGCTTCTGTATTTGCGTTAAAGGGAAATTTTGATCCGATCATTGCGGCGTGGTTGCCTAATGTGGCATTTGGTTTTCTTGCATGGTTTTTATATAGAAAAACATCAAGTTGACACTTTCAAATTGTAAGGATTTTTTTGATAAACCGTGTACATAAATTTGTAATCACCAAAACATTCTTTTGTTAAAAACCTGCTCTATAGTTAACTTTAACGCTCTTGAGTTTTTTTAGAAAGATCAATCACAATAACAATCATTTTATATTATGGGAGTAATTAAAGACAGATTTAAAGCGAAAGCAGACATCGTATCAGCAGAAGTAAAAGACATCGTAAAAAATTATGGCGACCGGATTATTGGTGAAGTAAAATTATCACAAATATACCAGGGAATGCGCGGCATAACCGGGTTGGTAACAGAAACATCGCTTCTTGATGCGCAGGATGGAATTCGCTTCCGGGGATATTCTATTCCCGAATTGAAAGAAAGACTTCCCAAAGCAGAAGGCGGTAATGAACCTTTGCCGGAAGGTTTATTTTATCTAATGCTGGTGGGTGATATGCCAACGGATGAAGATGCACAACACATGAGCAATGTATGGCAACGTAGAAGTCACGTGCCAAATTATGTCTTTGACACCATAGAATCACTGCCTGAAACTGCACACCCGATGACTCAATTTGTTGTTGGAATTATGGCACTTCAAACAGAGAGTGAGTTTGCCAAAAGATATGCTGAAGGGATGAGCAAAAAAGATTATTGGTCTCCGGTTTTTGATGATGCAATGGATCTGATAGCCCGACTCCCGAGAATTGCGGCATACATCTACCGACGTAAATATAAAAATGGAAAACACATTCAGCCCAATGGCTTGCTGGATTGGGCCGGAAACTTTGCGCACATGCTTGGATTTGAGGATCAAAGCTTTCATGAGTTGATGCGACTTTATATGACGATCCATTCTGATCATGAAGGTGGAAATGTTTCTGCTCATACGACTCATCTGGTGGGCTCCGCACTCAGCGATCCATATCTCTCTTTTGCAGCGGGGATGAACGGTTTGGCAGGTCCTTTACATGGGCTCGCTAACCAGGAAGTAATCAAATGGATTTTCGAAATGCAAAAAGAAATTGGCAGTGATCTTCCTTCAAAAGAACAGATAGAAAATTATGTAAGAAAAACATTATCAGAAGGGAAAGTTGTTCCCGGGTACGGACATGCAGTCCTTCGCAAAACTGATCCCCGTTTCGAAGCTCAGATGGAATTTGGTAAAAAGCACATGCCGGATGATAAACTCGTACAAACGGTTTGGAATATTTATGAAGCCGTTCCACCAATTTTGCAATCAATCGCTAAAATAAAAAATCCATGGCCGAATGTCGATGCACACAGTGGTGCTTTATTGGTTCACTACGGATTGGTAGAATATGAATTTTATACCGTTCTCTTCGGTGTTGCCAGATCACTGGGTGTTCTTGCGAGTCTGTGCTGGGACAGAGCTTTGGGCTATCCACTCGAAAGACCAAAATCAGTTTCCAATCGACTGGTAAAACGTTGGCTGGATGGGAAAGATGAAATTTGGGGTGACTGATCGAGGATTTTTAGTTCTGTCTATTCCTTTTTATATTTGTCGTTTGTATGAATATATTTGTGGCAATTATTACAGAACAATGGGGGATTAGCTCATCTGGTAGAGCGCAAGCATGGCATGTTTGAGGTGATCGGTTCGAGTCCGATATCCTCCACCTTCTTTCTTCGTAATTATAGTGATTAGCTCATTTCACAATGAAAATGTAAAATAAGAAACGGTCAAATTTGTTCATTTACTATTGTCAAATTCTTTTTGCTTCGCAATTAAACTTCTCATTAATTTTTCATGCTGATCTTTTTTGAATCACTGAAATTTGATTAATTATGAAATAAATTGCTCTTCCTGTTTTCATCTCACAAATTCTTACGGATAGCTTGCATGGATTCCGAATGCTACAATCAGGAAATATTTTTTAATGAAAGACTCTGGCTTTTTGTAAATTCATTCTATCAAAAATAATTTATGAACCAGATAGCTATTGAGAATTTATTTGTAATCGATATCGAAACAGTTTCAGAAAAAGAAAATTTTCAACTACTGGATGATGAATGGAAAGAATTATGGGTAGAAAAAATTAATAAAAGTCTTCCACCAGACATCAATGCAGAACAATATTATCCAATGCGCGCTGCGATTCTTGCCGAGTTTGCAAAAGTTGCGTGCATTAGTTTTGGTTACTTTAGAAAAGAAAACAACGACTGGAAATTTAGAATTAAATCTCTGTGCTCTGAAAATGAAAAAGAGCTCTTAATCCAATTTGTTACCACACTGAATCAATTGCACAACAACAATCATCATTGGATTTTCACCGGTCATAACATTAAAGAATTTGATGTCCCTTTTTTGTGCAGAAGAATGTTGATCAATAATATTCAAATCCCTCCCTACATTGATTTTCAAAATATGAAACCCTGGGAAACGCCTGTGCTGGACACATTGCATCTCTGGAGATTTGGCGATTACAAACATTATACGTCCTTAAAATTACTTGCTGCCGTTCTCGGGGTTCCTTCACCTAAAGATGACATCGATGGAAGCCAGGTCGGTAATGTGTTTTGGAAAGAAAAAGATTTGAAAAGGATTGCAATTTACTGTGAAAAAGATGTGGCCACAGTGGCAAACGTTATTCTAAGATTTAAGGGATTGCCAATTCTGAAAGAAGATCAGATTGTATTTGTAGACAGATGATTCTTGTTACAATTCATGCAGAATCTATAATCGTTAAATTACGTTATTCTTCAACCTCCAAATAACTTTCCACTGGTTCACAAGTACAAATTAAATTCCGATCGCCATAAGTATTATTCACCCTGCTTACTGTAGCCCAAAATTTATTTTCTCTTAAATAATCCAGTGGGAATGCAGCTTTGCTGCGCGGATAAGTATGATTCCATTCATCAGCAGTGATAACAGCTAAAGTATGTGGTGCATTCTTCAGCACATTATCTTTCTTATCGGATTCGCCTGTTTCAATACTTTTTATTTCTTCATAAATAGAATCCAGGACATCACAAAATCTGTCAAGCTCTTGTTTGTTTTCACTTTCAGTTGGTTCTATCATAATGGTTCCTGGCACCGGAAAACTCAATGTTGGCGCATGGAATCCATAATCCATAAGTCTCTTGGCAACATCTTCTGCTTCCACACCTGCACTTTCTCTGAAAGCGCGCAGGTCAACGATAAATTCGTGAGCGCAGGCCCCGTCCCTCCCGGTAAATAATATTTTAAAATTATTTTTTAGCCGCGCTTTCATATAATTTGCATTCAATATGGCATATTCAGTGGCCTTTTTTAATCCACTTTCACCAAGCATTTTTATATAAGCATAGCTGATCAATAAAATACTTGCAGACCCG
>JBDTKF010000132.1:0-30924 GCA_039935455.1 Ginsengibacter sp. | reverse complement strand
ATTGAAAATATGGTAGTAGGTGGATGGAAGAAACTGGTCCATGTTTTTACTTTTTTGAAAACAGAAAAGTTGCTTATTTGTTAGTTTACTGTTACACCTGCCAGGTTTTTAAAACCTGGCAGGTGTGTTGCAAAACAGAATTTTACTCTTTTGAAATATTGCCTAACCGATCAATTTTAAGTTTGATGCAAATATCCTTTATCTGTTTTCCATCTGTGCTTGCAGTTTTAGTATCAAAAGAACCTGTTACTTTATTTTTCTCTTTATCAAAACTCATATCGACTTCTTTTGCAGCAATTGCTTTTGCGAAACGGTTTGGCGTAAAATAACAGGTCGAAGAAAAGTCATTTACATTGTACAATCTTTTCTTTTGTTCATTTGTCAAATTGGTAAAATCAATTCTTGATAAAGTCTCTCGTTCTTCTTCTGTTGGGATATATACCAAATCATTCGGCGAAAGGAATTTACAATCAGAACATAAACTGTCTCCTTTTTCATTTTGTTCAGGAACAGAACTTAACTTTTGTTTTTGACGTTCAATAACAATGTTTAAGGGAATAGTTTCAAAATTTCGTTTGCCATTTTCATCTTGGTAAATGGCAAAGAACAAATTTGGCGCACCTTGTACGTACTTACTTTTTTTATTACCTGTATTTCCTAAAATAAACCGTCCGCTTCCTTTTTCGTAAACTCTAAATTTGAAAATAGGCTGATGGATTTTTCCGTCATTGTAATTGGAAATGTTTTTGTTTAAAACTTCGATCCCTTCAGGCGAAAAAGCTATTTCAGGATTATTATCTTTAGTTTTAAGGTAGTTAATAAGAATTTTTTGGATACCAGTATCGGTAATCTTCTTGATTTTATCTTCATTAAAAGTTTTGTCTAATGCTTTTCGGGTTGCTGTTGTTATTTCTCCTTTACCAACTTTTACCCAAGGTAATTGTACAATTCCTGACACTGTTTCTTCGTGCATTGGCTTCCTAATCGCCCAATTCACGCCTTTTTGCTCAACTTTTACTATTTTACCGTTTTCAATTTTTTCATAATGGTTGGTTGCCTTATTGATTACCCGTAAGTTTTGTTTAAAACTCACAATAATTTTCTCCAAATCGTTTTTGGCATCAACGGCAAAGCTTTCCCACGGTTTTTTGAAGTCAGTAAATTTGTCTCTTTCTTTTCCGTTGATGTCTTG
Organism: Ginsengibacter sp.; assembly: GCA_039935455.1. GTDB lineage: Bacteria > Bacteroidota > Bacteroidia > Chitinophagales > Chitinophagaceae > Ginsengibacter. The sequence goes on along the minus strand of JBDTKF010000132.1, from coordinate 29,732 downwards.
CCATTTTTCTTTGTTGCGTAATTTATTTTGCAAATCAAATCTAGTATTGTCGGATTTTGCCGATTGATTGTTCAATAAATTAACGTGGTCATGAGTGGTACAAGCAATAACTAAAGCATCCAATGCGTGGTGGCGATGGTCAATCCGTTTCTTTTGAAAGCCTTTTGATAATTCTAATGGAATACTAGGAATAATATGCCCTTCTTTGTTTTTTGACGTAAAAACTTTCGTTTTAGTCAATTCATTCATTCGTTCAAAACGTGGCAAAATCAACTCGTTCCAAACGCTGTTCAATCCCCAATCCTCTTTTAAAGTGCCCGTAATTTTTCCGTTGCCCGGAATAATGTTTTTAGAATTTACTCCGTCATCATCTTTGTCTGCCCGGACAATATTTGACAGCACCGAAGTAATAAATTTGCTAATGTAACGAGTGTCGTTTAATTGGCGTTCAATCATTTTGTCGGGAATTTCTTCCAGTAGCAACTTGTTTCTCTTTCCTCTGTTTTTGTCGTAATGTTCTTTTACAAAGCTTATGTATGCTTCTTCCGAAAAAATTTCTACTTCACCTGAATTTGTTAGTACTTTTTGTCCGTGATGGCTTTTAATGAATTCCAAGCCAAGCTGTTTGTCTTTCAAACTGTTTACTTCAGCTTCACAAATCACTTTATTACCGAAACTATCGTCAAAATAACGGCTTTGCGGAATAATGTGATCTATCTCGTAAGCCGTCGTAAATAATCTGCTCAACGGAATTGGCTTTCCTGTGTACGGTGATTGATATTTTTGTTCTAACCATAATTTATAGCGAGTTATTTCAGAAGAATTAGGTCGTTTCTTTTCGTCTGACTCGTTGAATTTTTTTAAAGTTTCTGCAACATAATCAGGAATTTCTATACCTGAATTTAAAACCCCGTCTTCATATACTTTGAGTATTTCTTGCTGCATGGGCGAATACGGACGAACGTTTTCTATGTCGTTGTGATTTTTTAGTTCAGCCAATAACAGTTTTATTCGCAAGTTGATGTTTTCATTTTCGGTTATCTGATTAGTCATTCGCTTGCGATCTTCAGCAGGATTTTTCATTTCTCTGCCCAATTCGATATGGATTTCGTTGAAGAAATCTTTTGCACCGTTTCCGTATTTTGACCAAATATCTTTTACTACACGCAATGTTTCGGAAACGACCTGTTCCACAATAGGATTGCGAAGTGAGTGCTGTTTAAATTCTTTCAGATATTCTTCCAATTCTGAAACAGAATTCCATTTTCCTGAAACATCTGCTTCTGAATGACGACCATAAACAATATACTGGGCTATATGTAACCTTAAACCTTGAAAAGAGCTAACATCTCCATCTAAGAAACCACTTAATTCTTGATTTAATTTTTCGTTAATAGACTTATTCCATTCTGATTTATCTTTTTCCGAAATAGATTGGAGCTTTTTATTTTGTTTTTCTAAAAGGTCATTGATATTTTTTGCATATACCTTATTGTTTTTAATAATTACACTTTCATCCCAATATTTGCCCAATCGCATTAACGGTAACAATTTTTTGATTGCCTTTTCAGAATAGGAACCAAATTCACTTTTAAAGGGTGGAAATTTTATGAAGGCATCTTTGAAGCTCTTTTGATGAATATTTGTTTGATGTTTTTGGGTATATCGTTTTACAAAATTTTCTATGGCAGTTTCATATTGCTTTTTGTCCGTTACAGAATAAATAATATGCCACAATTGATATTCAATTTCAAAAGTCAAAAAATTGACAGGAACATTTTCAACTTTTTCCAATCGTCTGCGAATTTCGTAGCCAGTTTCATTCATTGGATATTTTTTGGATTTTTCATCTTCTTTTTCCTTTGTATCATCAAAAACATAATTCCAACGATACTTTGGAATCTCTTTTTTTATTTCATCATTCTGGGCTTTAGATTTTGCATTTGGATATTTTTCTTTCATCATCGAAATAATGAAGTACTCTAAAATGTCTTTATGATTCACTTCTTTCTGTGTCATTAAAAACTTAAACAACTTTTCAACATCGGCAAAGTGTTTATCACTATCTTCATTTATGTCAGTTATAAACTCTTTGGTTACATTTTTGTCGTCTTCTTTTCTATAAATGCTCAAATTTTTTATCCATTGCCAAATTCTAAACTCTTGGTAATACGGATTGGATTTTGGAATGGCCTTTAAGTATTCTTTTACTTCAATTTCTTTCCCGGTCTCATCTTTTTCAAATACATTTTTTATCGTATTGCCGTTCTCGTCTTTCTTACTGATTTTATATAATCGAAACTCCAACGGACAATTTCCGATAGATGATTTTTGACTTCGCAACGGGCGTTGATAGAATATGATGTCATCTAAAAAAAAATGCACAAAATTTTTTTTACTCAATTGTAACTGATGTGCTACATTGTTTCTATACAACTCTCGAACACAATCGTTATACCTCTCTTCCGTAAACAATTCAGGTTGTAATGCGATTTGCTTTTGCAGAATTTGTTTCAGTTCATCTTTGTAAAACTTGCGTTCAATAGTTCGCACTAATTTTCCTCTAATTTTTAGAGTGGGTTTTTTCCTCAATGTATCGTAAATGTATGCGCCTACAGTGGTTTTACTGTTGTTGATGGTTAGCTCTGTTCTTGCCTTAATTTTTTTGTAGATTTTGTCTTGCTCTTTTTTCGACATTAAATTGATTTCATCAAAAGTTGGTAATGGAGTGATTTTACGTTTCTCTTTTCCGGTCATATCTGTTCTCTTGTCTTTTACAATTTTGATATTCCCATTATCGTCATACTCTTCAACAACTAAAAATTCTTTCTCTGTATTTTCCCATTTCGGTTCGGTGATAAAAGTTGCAGAATACTCCCAACCATTTGACAATGTCATTTTATACCAAGTTCTTTTGTCATTCTTTTTATCAACTTCGCCTTTCTCAACTTTGTTGATAGTTAAAGCAATTACAAATTCTTTTTGGTTCGGATTTTCTTCCTCGTATTCATCTCGCGACTGATAATACCCACGCTTTTGATTAAAATTCAAAATCAGCCATGCCAATTCTTCTTTTGTTATTGCTTTTTCAAGGGCTTTCTTGCGTAAATAGTAAATGGTCCAATCATAAGGAATTTTTGAAGGTTCGCTATTTCTGTTTGTTCTGTTTAATAGTTCGGGTTGTGATTGTCTAAAATCGGCAACCATTTCTTCAAACAACTCTTGAAATATAAATTCAAACTTGTCTTTCCCGTTTTTCTTTTTCCCATTTTTCTTCCACACTAATTTTGGTTCGGTTTCTTTGAAAAATTTTCCAGAATGTTCTTTAAAATCAATTTCCTTGGCATAGTGTTCTGGCAAAAATCCTAGTACTTCCAATACTCTGTGTAAACGCTCACGACGCAGCAAATGACGCTCCCGCAATCTTCTTACACTTCTATAATCCGTCCTTTTTGCCGTTTGCGAAACAGAATTACCTTTTCCAAAGTCACCCAATTTCTTTTCATCCATTGGAATAATCCTGCTTCCCATTCCAAGAATATTTCCTTGTTTTTTTTCAAAATCCTGTTCGATTATGGCCCATCCAATACTATTCGTTCCCAAATCCAATCCTAAAATTTTTTTACTCATAACAATTTATTTTTAAATATTTATTTTACTTTTGTCTCCTTGAAAGCAAATCACAATAAGGATTATTCCGTTGTGAAAACATTTATAGGAGTGCCGCAGTAATGCGGCATTGTTATTTTATAAAATTCTCGTACTTCCCATTTAATCAGATTTCACGCAGTCATATCCATTTGCAATTAGCAGCCTCAAGGTAAACATTTTTATAATATGACAAACCGGTTTTTTTAGTTACCTCAGCTGTTTTCAAATCTTGAGAATGGTTTATGAGCATACGGCAATACTCCTTTCAAAATAAGAATTCTTAAAATTTATTGCTTTACTGTAATTGAAGATTTGTGTTGAGCACACTCAATTCGAAGGTTGTCTGGTATAAGCAGGTGGCAGTGAATTTTTTCCTCTGGATCATCCCATAGCCCATGGTGATAAAAATAATCAATTGGTGACAAGATGTATTACTAAAACGGATAAAGGAGCAGGAAGACTAAAAGTGAATGTAAGGAGGAAGCATCAATGTTTTCTTTCCGTCTTTTATAGATCCACACGTTTACAAAGTTATTTACGGAGATAATTAAATTTCAAAGGGCATCTACTTTAAAAAAAAAGCAATACAAATGTTTTAGCATTGGTACTGCTTTTAAAAACCGTGGTAAGCCATTTAGGTTTTATGCCATCTCTTTTGCGATAGGACCAAGCCATTTTCATCACATCTTATTTGGTACCATATTTTGTTATTCCTCAATTTATTATTCCCCAAATTGATTTCATAAAAATGAGCTTCATCAGAAATGAACTCTGTAATTCCGGTAATTTCTTTTCCTGGAAATTTTTCATCTAAACTGGAGCGGATGAACGGGCTCAGTTTGTTGGCACCATAATATTTAATAACATTCAATAAAACACCGTTCAAATCGTAAAATACCTTGCAGGATGAGAGTTCATCCTCTTTGAAAGAAACCATAACAGACTCACCCGTATTATAAACAGACTGCGGTTCCCTATTCGGAAAATCCCGTTGGAAGGAAAGCAGAGCTTTATTATCAACAGGGACTGGTGGAGATGCATAAGTGCATACAGTTAAAACCGCTAAGAGGCAAACAAAGATCATCTTTTTCATAATTTAAAAATTTTGAGTTTGAAAAAATAAAAAAACGTTACAACAAAGTAGATTCATCAATAGAAGTGGATTTTAATTCGAGAATTTTCTAGAGAATTCTGATAAATATAATTTTGGAACTGAGTAATTATATTCGTTGACAAGGTAAGTTGCGCGAATACCCAAAACCTAATTTTCTGGTCTACAAAAGATGACAAGAGGCATGACAAAAAAAGACAGGAATCCTGACGCGAGTGATCTAACGTGTGACAAAAAGTGACAAGAAAAAAAATGAATTGCTTAACTAACCGTGTTTCAAAGTTTTGCAATAAAAGTCTCTACTTCCTGGTCTGTTTGCAAACCAAGGCGTTGTCGCAGCCGTTGCTTAGACTTGATCACACTATTGGGAGATATACCAAGGCAAGCCGCCATTTGCTTGGAAGATAAATGGAGAAGGGTGAGTGCTGCCATCCGCTGTTCAGCCTGGGTGATATTATTCACTTGCTTATTAATTTTCTCAAAAAAATGAGGATGCGTTTTTTCAAATAGCATTTTAAAATTGAGCCAGTCTTCATCTGTTAAAATGTTCTGACGACACAGGTCATCTATAAATTCCTTTTCCCTGTCAGTTACTTCCGGGTTTTTTATTTGCGGCTCCAGTTTCTCAACGAGGTTCGTTTTCTCCAGAATATTTTGAGTAAACATTTTCAGTTGCATCCTGGCAGATACCATTTCACCCTGAATCCTTATCTTTTCCGACTGATCAATTCTTCTTTTATATTTTAATTTTTGCCGTTGCCGGTTAATCAGCAATAATAAGATGGTACTAAAAAGCAGGATGCCCATAATAATATAATTGCTTCTCTCTGACTGGTCTTCCTTTTCCCGTTCTAAGTTTTGGATATTGTAACGGTTCTTTTCATTATTCAGATGTAATTGCGAAACGCTAATACTGCTTTGATAAACGACTCTTTCCAACGAATCATGAAGCACATCATATTTTCCGGAATAAAAATAAGCGCTATCACTTTTGCCCATAGAATTAAAAATTTCTGAAGCAGTGAGATACGCATTTTGCCAGTACATGGCGGCACTGGGCCGTTGCTGTAACAAGTTAAAAGATTCCTGTACCTGTCCAAGAGCTTCCGATTTATTACCCAAAGCAAGATTTGTTTTGGCGGCCCATTGTATCGCATTGCCGGCTTCGTCATACATCCCGTTATCATTGGCTATTTGATAGTCCATAATAAATAAGGATAAAGCCTCTTTGTATCTCCCCTGCGCAAAATCAATCTGGGCCATATTCCCTGAAATAATGCCGCGCCATACTCTCCCTTCTTTCTGGTCACTTAATTCAGACGAAAGTTGCAAAGCCTTTTTATAATAAATAATGGCAGAATCGAAACGCTCCATTTTGTGATAATCCCACCCCAGGTTATTATTGCATCTCATTACAGCAAATAATTGTTTTTCGTTTGGAGGCGTTTGTAGGTGAATGGCTAAATGGGAGTAGTAAATGGATTTTTCATATTCCCGCATCTTACATAATATTTCTCCCAATACGATGTAGGTAGCAACTGGCGCATAATGATGCACTTTTTCATACAACTCAGTGCTGTACATCATAAACATGGCCGCTTTTTCTGTATTACCAAAATTATCCAGGACATTTCCATATATGGAACTGACATAAGCCGCCAGGTAATCATCGTCAGCCTTGTATGCATGCTGCAATGCCTCGTCCATCAGCCCTGTTATTTCTCTTTTTATTGAATCCTTTCCGAAAACAGATCCGGGTTCTGAGAATTTAAACAACCAAACCATTTGTGCTTTGAGGCAATTGTACCGGGCGATAAAATAATGGTCTTCATTTGCAGATTTGTTATTAAGCTTATCAAGAAAATTGAAAACTTTTACCTGATCTAATTTTATTAAAGTTTGATAAAGTGTAGAATCAGCCTCGTTTCTGATGTCTTCAGGATCTGACAATCTTTGAGCCCATTCTTTTGGATTAAGTACAATTTTCTGACAAGTCCCGGTCTCACTGGTGATCACGAGAAAAATTAGAATTAGGAAAATTGTACATCTCAAATTCAAATCATTTCTTTAAAAATTATAATCGAAATCACCAAATTTTAGCCACCAAATTCGTGCCGTCAAATCATTTCTTCTACAAATAAAAATCGCAAGAATATTTTTGAGAAAATAGGATTATTTTTAAAAATATAACCGGTATCCACACCAAAATTAGAATCGCTCATGAATGTTTATTTACTGCCAGGAAGTGCTGCGGAGAATTGTCATTATTCATTTTCTGTACATCCCATCTTATGGAATGCCCGTTAGTATTTTCGAAGACGGATTGATATCAGGCCAAAAAGCATTAATATTACAAAGTCAGGAGTATTTGAAGATAATCATCGGAAAAATTGTAAACCTATATCATTATGAGTGTTACGATTACGACATACCCAAAAGAAGAATATCTTCTAATTGAGTCAAAAGGAATTATTGAAACGATGGAGGAACTGCTGGCACACTCTCAATTGATCTGGGACAAAATTCACAATCATAATTCTAAAAAAGTATTAATTAATGAACCTGAAATCATTCTTCCACAAAACCTTATACTATATTTTAACCTGGTAAAAAATTATGTAGATCATTTTCCACCAGAAATTTTTGATGTAAAAATTGCAGTGGTGTTTCCCGTTGATTATAAAGAGGTGATTTCTTCATGGGAAACTTTGTGTCAAAGCAGAGGGTTAAATTACTTTGTTTTTACCTCTTATGAAGATGCGCTCCATTGCCTTTTCATCGATGACGAATAATTTGAGGCAAATAACAACTGAGTTAGATTATTATTTTAATTTGTTTCTCCTAAAGATTAAAGATTCAAAATAGATAATCCCATTACCAACAATAAGATGTAGCTTACAACTGTTTTTTTAATTTAATCAATAATATTTATTCTCTGTTTCTCTTTTATGAATGGTTTTTGTAACCGCTTTTCAAAAATTCTTACCTGGACCGACTTTGCTTTTGTGTGTGGATGTGTACTTCGGAATCAATGAAAACATTCGTTTTATTAACCAACCTCTTATACGGCAAACAATCCAATATTTGAAATTATTAAATTAAAAGTTTTAGCACGACGACAGGATAATGCATCTCACGATGCAGGTCGAATTTCAATGAATGTCCTGCTAAAAGAATTTAATAATTAAATCATTAACCTCATGTCAAACAGAGTGAAGTTTGCTAAAGCAACCGATCCCGACTTTTATTCCACGCTCAACAAAAGAGTGGAAGAATATTTTACCAACAATAAGTTGTCGAAGAATGCAAACCCGATGATGATATTCAAAACGATTTTTTTCCTCGCTGTACCCATAACAACATACCTGGTTCTTATCATAAATTCCAACCCACTTTTTGTGCAGTTCATCTTGTGGATCGTGCTCGGATTTTTTACAGCATTTATTGGGCTTAATATTTCGCATGATGCCATTCATGGAGCTTTGTCAAAACACAAGCTAATGAACAAGATGCTCAGTTATACTTTCAATATTATCGGCGCAAATGCTTACATGTGGGGCATTATGCATAATATTGTTCATCATACTTATACAAACATTGACGGTCATGATGAAGATATTGAATCGGTTCCTTTACTGAGGGTGTCACCTCATCAAAAATTACTGAAAATAAACCGCTATCAATATTGGTATGCATTTTTATTGTATGGCTTTGGGTCTCTTAGCTGGGTTTTTGTAAAAGATTATGTAAAATTTTTTAAAAAGAAAATAGGGAACTACGAAAACAAGAAACATCCTCCGATAGAATACTTTAATTTATTCTTTTTCAAGTTTGTTTATTATACCCTCTTTTTGGTGCTTCCCATGATTTTTATCAATGCATTGTGGTGGCAAATATTGCTGGGATTTCTGGTATTGCATTTTTTCGAAGGAATTACGATGGCAGTAATTTTTATGTTGGCACATGTAGTTGAAGAAACCAATTTTCCATTGCCTGACGAAAGAGGAAATATGCTGAATTCATGGGCAGTGCATCAATTATATACCACCGCTGATTTTGGAAGAGAAAACGATGTTCTAAACTTTTTTGTGGCGGCCTGAATTTCCAGGTGGAGCATCATTTATATCCACGTATTTGCCATGTACATTATAAAGCAATTTCTGGTATCGTTAAAAAAACCGCCGATGAATACAACCTGCGTTATAATGCCAATCCTTCTTTCAGGGGAGCCATCCTGTCCCACATCCGGCTATTGAAGAAATTAGGCAGACAGGAATCTATTGCAATTGCATGATTGGAATAGTGGTAAAATAACTATACGGATAGGAATATACGACGTTATACTTTTTCAAAAACTAGTCTGAAATGATTCATCGTTTCATTCTCAAAACAAACTTTGTTCGGGCTTATTTTAAATACCTGCACCAGGTGACGAAATTCTTTATCAGAGAAATATTTGGGCAGCAGGGAGGCGTATAAAAAATATTTTTTCCAATGAAATTTCCGAAATTTCTTTCTCCATCTTTTTATGGTTTCTATATAATCGGACCTGCCGCTGCTTTTTGAAATCAATTTGAAATACGGTGCTGCATTTCTTATTACCTGTTCTTCACCATAAGGCAGCCATGAGCCAGGAAATTGTTTCACCATCAAAGCCATCGCATAAGAAGGAGAATTTTTATCCGCATCAACACTTACCTCTTCTAGCGGCATCATTTTTTTATCAAAAACCATTGTCTGCATATAAAACCGGCCCCCAGTTGGCAACAAGTCGTTTAACCCTTTAAAAAAATCATGGTATACTTCATCCTGTTTACCTTCTTTATATTCTTCAATAGAGCAAAAGTGCTCCAGCCCGCCAATACAAGTTATTGCGTCAAAAGTTCCAAAGTCTTCGGGCTTAATATACCTGCAATCCTTTACGTGAACATCGAGCCCGTTTTTCACGCAGGCAGCGGCTTGCCCTGTTGATAAAGTAACTCCTATACCCTTTGCGCCGCGGCTCTTTATATAATTAAGAAAAGGTCCCCAGCCACATGCCATATCCAATACTTTAGTGTTGTTTTTGATGCCCAGGCTGTCTGCTATGAATGCGTGTTTCTTTTCTTGGGCTTCTTCGAGTGTCATTGAGAAATCGCCGTCAAATTTGGAGCCACTGTAATCTGCCATTTCTCCAACGCTTAAGCGAAATATTTCATCAATGGTGGTATAAGTAAAGTTAAGATCATTTTTGGAAGCCATTTCACAAGATTTTTGAGGATGCAGTAATTCGCTACAATGTACGCAGATTCTTTGCTTCACAAATTATAAATAAAGATTTTCAAAAGTTTTAAGCATCTGAGGATAAGAATTTCACGAATAAAATTTATCAGAAATTATTGCTTTACGCTACTTTTAAAAAATGATTCGCATGGTGTTCAAAAAAATGGTTCCATTTTTGATTTTTTTTAGCTGCTGCGCTTTTACTTCATCGGCGCAGCAGAATAAACTAAAGCTTGAAGAACTTACTAAAACAGTTGATCGCATTTTACAAAGCCAGGTGAATAAGAATGTTATCCCGGGAGCAGTGATTGAAATAAAAAAAGGCAACCAGGTTCTTTGCAGAAAAGCTTTTGGTGATGCTCAGCGGAATGATTACGATAACAAACGACTTGCTCATCCCGAAGAGATGACAACAGACGACCTGTTTGATCTTGCTTCACTGACCAAAGTAGTGGGCACTACCACTTCAATCATGCTGCTTGTCGATAGAGGACTGATTAAAATAGAGGATCCTGTGGGTAAATATATTTCTGCATTCAACACGGAAAGTAAAAAACAAATCACCCTCCGCAACCTGCTAACCCACACTGCCGGCCTCATTACCTGGTATCCGCTTTTTTACCGGGCATCTAATAAACAAGAAGTTTATCGATTGATCGGCGATTTACCTTTGGTATTTCCTGTTGGTAAAGTAAGACAGTACAGCGATCTGGGTTTTATTATCCTGGGCGAAATAATAGAGCGCGTTTCGGGAATGGCGTTAGATCAATTTGAGGAAAAGAATATTTTTATGCCCTTGGGAATGCACCACACAACGTACAATCCACTTGCTAGCGGACGATACAATAAATTTGCGGCCACCTCTCATGGCAATCCTTATGAAACAAGAATGGTGCATGATACGACGCTGGGATTTGTTTTTAAAGAAATAGATCCCAACCAATGGAATGCCTGGCGGCATTATACGTTGCGTGGAGAAGTAAATGATGGCAACGCCTGGTACGCGCTTCAGGGTGTAAGCGGCCATGCCGGTTTATTTTCTACAGTTGATGATTTGCAGAAATTGGTTGGCATGCTATTGCACGATGGCAAAGCTGGTTCCAAACAATTTATTTCTAAAAAGACGATTCAATTATTTTTAACGAAAGATGATTTTAAAAACGGCCTTGGCTGGATGATGGATCCGGATAATTCATTCATGAAAAATGCGCCAGCAGGATCTTACGGACACACCGGATTTACGGGAACCAGTATTGCTGTGATTCCTTCTTTGGATATTTCAGTTATCTTATTAATCAACCGGCAGAATATGGGATTGTTGCCCACCGGATTTTATTACAATCCAAATCCAATTCGAAAAGAAATATTTGATGCAGTATTAAAATATTGTAAATAATAAAATTTTTAAAATTCTTATCCTCGTGAAGTTCATTTAGGTAAATGCTGAACAAGCCAATTATAAATTATTGAGGATCGAAAATCGGAGCTGGCGCACCTCATACTCCTTCATTAGATTACCAAAACGTAAAATACAAATTGGTTTTTTTTCTTGGTTTACTGTCTTCTTTCTTCCCCACGAAACAAATAGATTCCATTATTCCTATAACTTCAGTTTAAGTTTTAGTACTTTTATTCATTTCATTTTCTGGCTTAATATGTTCAATTTTGCCTCTTGGAAAATAAATACCCAGCGGAAACTTTTCTTACTTTCCCCGCTAACAGGTAATTACTAAATGAAAGTGATGATGAGTAAACAGATCAATAAGAAATCTAAAATAGTTCCAGCAGTTTTATTACTATTTGCTTTTGTATTTGTAATATCAACATTTTCGGACGGATGCAGGCAAAGCGAAAAGCAGGTAGTTCATCAATTAGCTCCTGTCGAAAAAGACTCTTTATGGAAAGCGCCCGAACTTTCTGAAATTCATTCAAACACGGACAGCGGAAAACTCATCAAATACGGCTACGAACTTATCGCCAACACGGCCTTTTATTTCGGACCAAAAGGTATCATTGCACATTCAACCAATGGGATGAATTGCCAAAATTGTCATCTCAAAGCCGGCACAAGTTCTTATGCAAATAATTTCAGTAAAGTATATAGTACCTACCCAATTTACAGAGCCCGTAACAATTCCATACAAACCATTTATGACAGGATCAATGATTGTTTTGAGCGAAGCATGAATGGAAAAACATTGGATTCTTCCAGTCATGAAATGAAGGCGATCTACGCCTATATGAAATGGCTGGGCGCCAATATTCCTCATGGCACAAAACCAAAAGGCAACGGAATCATTAAGTTACCTTACCTGGACCGGGCTGCAAATCCTGCAACGGGAAAGATAATATTTACCGCTAACTGCCAAACCTGCCACGGCAAAAATGGTGAGGGATTATTGAATACGAATGGTAATGGTTATACCTTTCCACCATTATGGGGCAAACACAGTTATAATGATGGAGCAGGAATTCACCAGTTGACAAAATTTGCAGCGTTTATCAAAGAGAATATGCCGTTTGGGGTCGACTGGAAACACCCGTTATTGAAAGATGAAGAAGCGTGGGATATTGCCGCTTTTGTCAACAGCCAGCCACGGCCTCACAACGACAACAGGAATGATTGGAAAGACTTTACAAAAAAACCAATCGACTATCCTTTTGGGCCTTACGCTGATACTTTCTCTGAAAAACAACACAAGTACGGGCCTTTCAAACCCATTGAACAACAACACAAAAATGAAAATAAAAGCAATTAACAACATTTCAAATAATCAAATCAAAATTTAAAATGAAGAAGTTCATAGTATGGTCATTAGCGGGAATTTTATTTGCAACCTGTGTATCGGCACAATCAAAAGGAGATTTGCTAAAAGAGAACAAAGAATTCACAGGTGCTAAATCTTCACAGAAGCACTTTCATGCCATTTATCAGTTGGATGTAAATGACCCTAAAACCATTGTGAAATGTTTTCGGAATATCAACAATGCACTGAATGATCCGCGGCTGTCCGGCAAATTGAAAATTGAGCTGATTGCTTACAGTGGCGGAACAGCAGCCTTACTTAAAGGAAGCGAATATGAAAACGACCTGAAGAATTTAGTGGAAAAAGGAGTCATCGTTGCTCAATGCCACAACTCTTTGGTAGAACAAAAAATTTCTCCGGATCGGCTGTATGACTTTATTGCGATCGTTCCGACTGGAAACGGTGAGCTGATTCTCCGGCAAGCGGAAGGTTGGGCCATAGTGAAACCATAATTATAAAAGTTTTTATCAAGGTAGAAGCACAAAGCCACTTCAACTGCATCTGCACCATTGTATGATGCCGGAGGAATTTGTTTGTCAAAAAATTACGCACGATGAAAAAAATCATTTCTCTTTTAATCATGATTGTCTATATGTTACCCACAAAAGCACAGGATCACCGGTTTGATCCTCCCTGGAATACGCCACCACAAAGCACGGTAATGTTTACAATTCCCGGTGTTGATAATGTACCTGATCTTTATGGCGATATCAATGACCCACAACTCGTGATTTTCTTTGCAGGCAACCAATTTATGGTGATAGATGATTTATTGGCGACATTCAGAAAGGAACATCCTGAATACCAACGAATCTTTGCCGAAACATTACCCCCCGGGATATTGGCCGACCAGATAAAAGGCGGCTCTCTAACAATCGGCAACATGCGCATCTCCCTAAAACCCGATGTGTACACAGCCGGGAAAAGCCGCATCATGCAAATGTTAGCTAATTTTTCAGATACGGCAGCTTATGCTTATAACCAACTTTCTATTATGGTTCAAAAAGGAAATCCAAAAAACATTAAAGGATTAAAAGACCTGGGAAAAAGCAATATAAGGGTCAGTATGCCCAACCCCGAATGGGAAGGAATAGGTAAACGAATAGAAGAAGCTTATGTAAAAGCCGGAGGCGAACGGCTCAGACTTTCAATCTTGAATAACAAAGTAAAAGATGGCAGCACATTTTTAACTCACATTCATCACAGACAAAGCCCGATGCGGATATTATATAATGAAAGTGATGCTGCACCGGTTTGGTTTAGTGAAACAAAATATCAGCAGATGTTACATCATCCGGTTGAAATGGTTGCTATTCCACAAAGTGAAAATATCACAGCCACCTATATGGCTGGGCTGATGAAGAATGCCCCACATGAAAAGGCAGCAAAAGCGTTTATGACATTTTTGGCGAGTTCCACTGCCAAAGCGATTTACAGGAAATTTGGATTCATAACCCGTTAACTCAATCTATGTTGGATAAAGCATTTATGGAAACGTGGAATTCTTGATATTTGTTTGTTTGCTGAAATTAAAATCCGCATTTCAGGAAATTGAATTGATCAAAAATAATACATTGATCAAAAAATTTCACAAAGCTGTAAAATGAAATAAAGTCGGTTCTTTTTTAGACACCTTATTTTTTGCTGACAGAAAAAAATTCATTGTGATCATTTCAGCTTTTCACAAACTGGTTTTCGTTTGTCACTGATTTGATAAACGTTTCTTTTCTAAACAAACGTATTGCAACAAAAGCTAGCACCAATTCAAAAATTGAAAAGATAATCAAAGCATCCGTAAGGCTCAAATGTATTGCCAACCCAAATAAATAACTTCCCAGCCCAAACCCAACAAAAAGCATGAATGCCATTACACTCATCGCCTGCCCTCCCCTTTCCTTTCCAACCTGGGTTATTATTCCGGCAAATAATGGCTGCGTAAGATCAAACCCAAGTGATAAAGTAATCACAGCAATTCTTGCCACCATTAATGGAACATCAAAGATCAACATGCAGGAAGACAAAGCGCTCAAAGCCAGTCCCAACGGCAACAATTTACTTCGCCCATACTTGTCTGCAAGCCTACCGATATAAGGCCCGAACAGAAGCCCTGGGATACCATAACCCAATAATGCCAAACCGATCTCCCATCCATTCAATGAATAAACCTGTTGAAAGTAAAGTCCAAGCCAGGTATAAACTCCTGCATTAAAAATTCCATTCAGCAAAACATATGCGTATGCGTTTCTTCCTCGTTTGTAAGTCAGCAATTTCTTATATTCAGTGAAAACTTTATTCAATGTAAGACCCTTTTTTGCAGTGGGTGTAGCCGGCATTTTCTGATAAGCCCGGTACACCAGGATCCAAATCAGGAACGCCAAAAAGCCCACAGACAGAAATAACATTTTCCACCCGATAAATGATTCCAGGAACACACCGGCCGAAGCGCCAAACGCACCTCCTCCTGCTACAGATCCGAAAATGAAACCGATCGGCCGCCCTCTTTCCTGATACGTATAGGTTTGACCGATCCAGGCCAATGAAATCGGTATTACGCCACTGGCGCCTATTCCGGCAAGTATCCGCCAAAATATCAATTGTGAAACAGATTGAGAAAATGCGGTTAAAGCAGTCAGTACGGCAAACAGAAAGAGAGAGATCTGAATAATTTTTCGCGTTCCGATTTTGTCGGCAAACAATCCATAAAAAAGAGATGCGACACCATAAGGAATTAAAAATGCCGGAACCATCAGACCAACTTTTTGTTCCGAAACTTTGAAAAATTCGGATAATCCGGGGATCAAAGGGGCCACCATGTATATTTGAAAAAAAATGATGAAGGTGGCGGCTGATAATGTGCGAAGTAAATATTCCCGTTTTGCTACTTGTAAATCACTCATGATGGTAAATGGCCGGTCTTTTTTAAAAGTCTCTGCGCCTAAATCGTGATCCGGGTCGTGCTTCTATTTTTAATCGTCCAGGTTGGTAAAATTAAAATAAATTTCATAGTTGTTCGAGTTCTTCTAAAAAAGACAATCGAACACAAAAATATACCTGCTCATTTTCCAATTCTTATTTTACTCCACACTTATTGATAAGGGAAGAAATGAATCATTTGATAACAACCATTCAAACTTTTCAATCCGCAATTCTGTTCTTTACAGAAGTAAAAGGGTTTATTTATTTTCAAATACATACATTTAACCTGGAAAGAATTGTTCTTTTTCAAAAGAAACAAGAAGCTTAGGTTGTTTGATTTTTACAGAAGAAATAACACAGCCGAAATCGCTGTAATGCTGCTTCTGAATTAGTAAATTGAATTAGAAATCCGGCCTTTTTGTTTGTTTACTACCACACAAGAACGAAGTATTCCAGGATGAACAAAGTTATATTTGACTTTTGATTGACATAGAAAAAATGCAATCCTTCAAAATTTCATGAGAAAGAATTTCAAAGCCACGTGCTTTTTTTTACTGTTCTTCATCTCCATTTCCTCCGAATTGTTTGCTCAACTCTGCGAGGGAAGTCTTGGCGATCCGGTAGTAAATATCACCTTCGGATCAGGCGCTAATCCGGGTCCTTCCCTCGGATCCACGACAAATTATACTTACGTCCCCAATAACTGTCCGAACGATGGAATGTATACCCTTTCAAATTTGATTACAAATTGCTACGGCAATACATGGCATTCTACCAGCGATCACACCGGTGATCCAAATGGATATATGATGGTCGTAAATGCCTCTAATAATCCCGGAGATTTTTTTGTAAAAAAAGTCGATGGACTTTGTCCCAATACGACTTACGAATTCGCTGCCTGGATTTATAACCTGCTCCAGTCTTTTGCCTGCAGCGGCCAGGGAGAAAAGCCCAACATCACCTTCAATATTGAAACTACGGACGGGAGAGTTTTGCAAACTTACTCTACGGGTGATATTGCTGAAAACACCGGCTGGAAACAATATGGTTTCTTCTTTTCAACAACGACAAACATTAATTCAGTCATTCTAAGAATGACCAATAATGCACCCGGCGGCTGTGGAAATGATCTGTTATTGGACGACATTACTTTCAGGCCTTGCGGACCATTGGTTTCGGCAGATATCAACGGATCATCAGGCTCTGCAGATGTTTGTGTGGGAGATCCGTCGGTATTTACCATACGTGCAAAGGTATCTTCCGGCTATTCTGATCCGGTATATCAATGGCAGGAAAGTACCGATGACGGCATTAACTTTTCGAATATAATCGGAGCCACACAACTTGTTTTCGTAAGACCTCCAACCAATACTACCGGAAAATATTTTTACCGGTTAGCCGTCTCTCAAAGCCAAAATAAAGATGTGTCTTCCTGTTCTATTTATTCAAATCCTGTTTCGATTGGTGTAAATAAATACCCTGCCATTGATGCAACAGCCATTGGCCATTGCCTGGGCGAACCGCTTCATCTGAAAGCAAATGATGCGGTTGAGTTTTCCTGGAAAGGACCTTCCGGCTTCGCCAGTAAGGAGCAAAATCCTGTTATAGCAATAGCTACTCCCCCAGCAAATGGCAAATATTACGTAACGGGAATTTCAGCCAAAGGCTGCCTCAGCAAGGATTCCACTTTGGCAACACTTTATATTCCTCCTGAAATAAAGGCTGGAAATAACCAGGAAATTTGCGAAGGCAATTCAGTTCAATTACAAAGCACAGGGAATTATATCACTTCGCTTCAATGGTCGCCGTCGGATGGACTTTCAGATCCCCGAAGCCCAAATCCAGCCGCATCACCTTCCAAAACAACGTTGTATTTGCTTCTGGCCAAAAACATTGATTGCGCCATAACTGATTCTCTTTTGATCACTGTTAATAAAAATCCATCTGCCAATGCCGGCTCTGACAAAATAATTATCAAAGGCCAATCAATTACTCTTGACGGCATGGTGTCAGGAACGGATATAAGTTTTATATGGACACCGGACATTGATATTAGCGGTATCACATCACTACACCCGGTTGTAAATCCGATTTCTTCATTGACATATATATTGAAAGTGTCTTCCGAAAAAGGTTGCAAAACAGCAACAGACAGTGTTCTGGTAAAGGTTTATCCCAAATTATATGTTCCCAATGTTTTTACGCCAAACGGAGATGGATTGAACGATACATGGAACATTGAAGTGATGAAAGCGTATCCCGGAGCGGAAGTGAAAATTTTTAACCGTTATGGTCAAATGATTTTTGATAATAACGGACAGAATATTTCATGGGACGGAACCTGTAAAGGAAAAATGCAGACTGCCGGTGCGTATGTTTATCTCATTGATTTGAAAAATAACAACCCGCTAATAAAAGGAATAGTATATCTTATCTTATAAAAATACTCAGGTCATTCAGCGATTAATAATACCGTTGCATAAGCCGCAATTCCTTCTTCGCGCCCCACAAAACCCATTTTTTCCGATGTAGTGGCTTTGATGGAAACCTGTGTTTCGTCGATCGTCAATATTTGAGAAATAACTTTTTGCATTTGTGAAATGTACGGTTTTATTTTAGGCGCTTCGAGACAGATCGTTGAATCAATATTTCCGACCACATACGCTGTTTCGTTTACCAGTTGAATTGTTTTTTTCAAAAGAATCTTACTATCAATATTCTTGTAGGATTCATCTGTATCTGGAAAATGTAAACCAATATCGCCAAGACATAATGCGCCTAACAAAGCATCACAGATCGCATGAATTAATACATCCGCATCACTATGTCCGAGCGCTCCTTTCGTATGTTCCAGTTTAACACCTCCTATCCATAAATCTCTTCCAGTTACCAACTGATGAAAGTCAATACCAAAGCCGGTTCTAAAAGGGAGTTTGATTGTTGGTTTCATTTTTTATGAGTTGATTGATTGTTCATTTAAATACAAAATAGGTTTTCGCTTTATTTGTCAGTTTACTACAAAAAGTAATTCTATACCAGGTAAGTTTTATTATTAAATATCCGTTCTTTTGTTAAAGCAAGAACGCTCCAACAGGGAGCGTTCAAATATACAATAAGTTGGAAATGCTTTCTCTTAATCGTTTCCCCCAACTGCGGTTGATTTATCCAGGTTAAATAATATACTGAAACGCAATGTATTTGACAATGGATTGCGGTTCACGCCATTCCCGGATGGAATCAAATAAGAAAAATTCAACCCAAAAAGATTATAATTCAATCCTGCACCAACTGTAAAATATTGGCGATCCCCTTTTAAAGGATTTTCATAAAAATAGCCTGCCCTAAATGAAAACTGATCATTATAAGTATATTCGGCACCAACTGAAACCTGAAATTCTTTCAATTCTTCTTTAAAACCTCCAGGCGCATCACCAAAAGAGCTAAACCAGCTACCCACAACGCCTTTATCATGATAAGCTACCAGTCCAGCAGAATCCGACATCAAAGGTGGCGTTGGGACCAACAGTTTATTAGCATCCAAGCCAAAAGTTATTTTACTGGTTTCATCAATCACACTTACATATGCAGCACCAATGCCAAGGTTTGCAGGAATAAAATCTTTTTCTGAGGCATCGTTTGTATAAGAAATTTTTGATCCCAGATTTGATAGCACAACTCCCCAGTTTAACCCTGAAACGGTTCCGCCCTCTGACCCGTCACTAAATAAAGAAAGATCACCAGCCACAGAGGTTCCGGTTTTATAAGTAGAGCCACTGGAAGATTGGCCGCTGGCAAGATTAGAATTGATATATCGTAAAGAGATTCCCAATCCTAATTTATCTGAAAGTTTACGGGAGTAACCTGCATCTACAGCAAATTCGCGGGGTCTGTATTTCTGTAAATCCTGGCCCGAAGCATCAGTAAATTGAATGTTTCCCAAACTAAAATATCGCACCGAAGCAGAAATTGCCTGAAGTTCATCCAGTTGGGTATATCCTGAAGCAGAAACAAGGTATACATCATTGAGTCCCAAACTACTAAGCCATGGAGTATAAGTTAATGCAATGGCAGATTTACTTTGTGCAAAAGGAATTTTTGAGAGATTCCAGAATATAGAACTGGCATCCGGAATGGTTGCAATTCCGACATCCCCCATTCCACCAGAACGCGCGTCAGGAGAAATTCTCAAAAAAGGCACTGCTGTTGTCACTACGTTTATAGGATTCGCACTTTGTGCGTTTACGGATATCGTAGCACCCATCAGCATTACCAATGCCGTCATCTTTAAAATGGCTTTTTTCATGTGTTTAATTGTTCTGATTAGGTAGATTTCTCTTTATAAACGTAGATTTGAAGATTGTAAAAATAATTTTTTTTTTCAAACATCCAATTAAATTTCGAGTTCAATTTTGATTCAAAATCTAACTATTAAAAAAATTATTATCTGCTTTGTTTTATTATTCAATGTACATCGAACGATATAAGACAAATAATTATTGTATTAAGCTGCATAAAACAGCAAGCTCTTTCATTTATGTAACTGTTTCCAAACGATTCTAACATAACGATAGAAGCGTATTTGTGAATGCATTGCAAAATTATGTTGAACAGATAAATTTTGGGATTATTGACAAAGACAATAACAAAATAAAGTATCTATATTCGCATAAGCAATTATTCCCTTTCACAATAAGAAAGAAAACCTTTCGTTATTAATTTGCAAAACGAATGTACATGTTTAAAACATTATCAGCTAGTAATCTTACCCTAATGGCACTCGCCGCATTAATAACTCTTCCAGCCTGTAAAAACGGAGGTGTTTTCGGTAAGAAACAGGATAAATCTGCAGTTACCGGATGGAATTATGATGATAAAAATTATGGCAATTTCCATGTATTGAAGGCCAATGAACAAAAAACTGGTCCTGGTCTCGTCTTTGTCCAGGGTGGCACTTTTGTAATGGGCTCCAAGGAAGAAGACGTAATGGGTGATTGGAATAATGTTCCGCGAAGAGTGAGTGTAAATTCCTTTTACATTGATGAAACGGAAGTAGCCAATGTTCATTACCGTGAATATCTGTATTGGCTCTCAAATACATTTGATAATGATACGACCATAATGAGTATGGCCTTGCCCGATACCTTAGTTTGGAGAAGTGAGTTGGCTTATAACGAGCCTTACGTCGAATACTATTTCCGTTATCCGGCTTATAATTATTACCCCGTAGTAGGCGTAACCTGGGAGCAAGCACATGACTTTTGTATTTGGAGAACGGACAGGGTAAATCAGAAAATTTTAATTGATAAAGGTTACTTAAATAAACGATCTCCGGTCTCAGCAATGAAAGGCGGAGGTGCCGATGCAACTTTCAATACGGATACTTACATCATGAATGCAGATTTGATTAATAATAAAACTGCACCCAAGAAAGGCGCTTTGAAAGATGTTAGCGGAAGGCCACGGAAAGTTGTTACATTGGAAGATGGAATTTTATTACCGGGTTATCGCTTACCAACAGAAGCGGAATGGGAGTATGCAGCATATGGCATCATTGCTCAGAACCCAAAACCCCGCACGAAGGAAAAAAATCATGGTGAAGAGGTTTTATCAAACCAGCAGGTTTATTCATGGAAAAATAATATAAACGGCCTTCGCGATAATCGTCGTGGTAGCTGGCAGGGACAATTCTTAGCTAATTTTAAAAGAGGAAGTGGAGACGTAATGGGTGTTGCAGGTGGATTGAATGACCGCGCTGCTATTCCGGGTCCAATTAAATCTTATTATCCAAATGGGTACGGTTTGTACAATATGAGTGGAAATGTAAGCGAATGGGTTGCCGATGTTTACCGTCCAATGACTCCAATAGATGAAGATGATGTGAATCCTTTTCGAGGTAACAAATTTGAAAAGTTTTACAAAGATGAATCTGGCGAATTTGTGAGAGATACAATGGGAAGATTGAAAAAAGAAGTTGTTACGGACGAAGAAGCCTCTAAAAGATTTAACTACCAAAAAGGTGATGTAATAAATTATCTGGATGGGGATTCAATTTCAAATGTAACTTATGGTTATGGAGTTACTACATTGGTTAGTGATAAATCACGTGTAATCAAGGGTGGGAGCTGGAACGATTTCCCTTATTGGTTATCACCCGGTGCGCGTCGTTTCATGCCTGAAGATCAATCAAGCAGCACAGTAGGTTTCAGATGTGCCATGACCCGGCTTGGAAGCCCTGAAGGAAACGGGTTCAAAGCAGGAAACACATTTGGTACAAGAAAACAAAATAAGAAGAAACGATAGTTGTTTCATAATTTCAATAAATGAAGCTGTCTCATATTTGAGGCAGCTTTTTTTGATGCCCAATCAAAAATAATCTATTGACAAGCCGATTTACCCAAAAAATTGATATGCAAATGTGATGTATGTTTTTTCGCGCTAAGGTCAAATAGGATTACAGAAATAGAATAGACGACTTCGAGAGGTTTCAACATGTCTGTAATCCACTATTTTAATAATGGTTTTCTCTAGAACAAATGCTGAAGCAAAATATCTTTTAAGATCTGACAAAGCTTTCAATAAGATCTTCCAACATCATGTCATGATGTATTTACCTCACTTCTCTACTTGGTTTTCATCTCCTCATAAGTAAGTACCCTATAACCTGAAGTAGGAATCTCAAATCTGGAAGCTGGGACGGAATTATAACTTATTGAAGCAAGGGTATATTTAAATTTCATTTTATCAAATTGCATTTCATACTGAACCGGAAGACCCGGTAAAGTCTTGAATTGTGCATCATACGACTTATTTACTATAGTCACTTCCGGAGTATAATAAACAGTAAAACTGGTTCCGTTAATCAACTTTGCAATTGCTTTTTTACAATCAAAACCAGCAATATGTGCGGTTTCGTTGGTAATATTGAAAACAATTCCTTCATATTTCTTATTGTTTTCTTCCCAGTTTTTTCCGGTAAGAGTAATCATCAATTTCTGGCCGCTGTAATCTTTCAACATGACTCCTTTGCCGCTGGCAGCATTAAAAATTGTAGCTTCACGGCCAAGGCTACTTACTAATTCAGATCTGCTTTGACTACCATTTAAATAAATTGTGGTTGTAGCGCCATCGAGCATATCAGCCATCTTTGGTTCACCACTGCCTGTTTCAACAGACATGTTATAAACGAGTGTACCTTCTAACAGGGATTTCTGCGCATCCACGAATGGCGAGAAAAATAGTAAGAAAACAAAAAAACCAATTGAACTGGATTTCATAATTTGTTTGGTTATTTAAAGATAATCCGATGATATAGACAACATTATATCATTAAAGGTTGCAAATCGGGCTTCATCTTTTCTTTTTCAGAGAATCGCTCTTCTCCTTCATAGATTTTAGCTTGGCGTTCGATTCCTGCATTGCCGTGACTCGTTCCTGCCACTTGCTTTGAGTTACAGGCTTCTTTTTATTTTCCTGTAATTTGGCCATAATCTTATCATGATCAATGATATATTTCTGAATCACCAGTTGTATGAGTAAGGTAATGGTATTAGACACGGTGTAGTACCAGGTGAGTGCAGCAGGCATCCTGTTGAAAACACCTATCAATACAACCGGGAAAATATAGGGAAGATACTTCATTACCGGATTACTGTTATCTTGCATATTACTCATTCCATAAACCGAAATTAACATACTGGTAACTGCGGCGGTGATTGTAAACAAACTTATATGGCTGCCATAAAAAGGGATGTTAAATGGAAGATTATAAATAGAATCATAGGTCGATAAATCCGTAGCCCACCAAAAACTTTGTTGTCTTAATGCAATGTTTGAATTGAAAAAATCGTACAAAGCAAAAAAGATAGGTACCTGAAACAATGCAGGAATACAACCACCCAAAGGATTAACGCCTGCACTTTTGAACAACTTCATTTGTTCCATTCCAAATGCCTGTTTATCGTCTTTAAATTTCGTTTTTAAGACTTCTATTTCCGGCTTCAATAACTTCATTTTGGCGCCACTTAAATAGCTCTGATAGGTAAGTGGCGAAATCAGTAACCGGATAATAATCGTGAGCAGCGCAATCACCAAACCATAACTGGCCATTTTGCTGGAAAGGAAATTGAATACGGGCATAATAAAACCCCGGTTAATATATTTAACGAAAGCAAGTATCCCACTGCCCAATGGCACCATATTGTACATCTGATTCTCATAAGATTTGAGAATCTTATAATTACTTGGCCCATAAAACAATTGCAAAGGAATTACGGCATCGTTTCCAGCCGGAACATCTATTTTTAAATTTGCAGTAGCTTTTGCAATGATATGCAAACTGGTATCATCCGGGCTGGTCCATTTTACGGAGCCTGAGGAGAATTTATTTTTTGCCACAATAGCTGCCGCAAAGAATTGTTGGTTTACTGCAAGCCAATCCACTGGTTGATCAAACTTTTTATCATCATCTTTCCCTTTAACCACATGTTCGAAATCATACTCGCCACTCTCTACAAATGAAATGTGTGTTTGCTGAGTTTCCCATTCAATATCCTTTTCCATCTTTACAGCTTTGGCTTGCCATAAAAGATTGATGGTATTTTGAGTCACCAATTGACCAGCCCCATTTAGTTTGATGTTGAATCCAATCATATAATCATCGGGTTTGATGATATATTGATGTTCGATCGATTCGCCGTCTCTCTTTTTTAGGCTGAAAGTAATAACCTGGCTGCTATCCGGCATTGTTTGAATAGCTGAAGGGGTAAAAAGAAGTGTGGAAGTTTCTGCGGTCCGGTTATTACCTACATTGATAGCATAAGAAATATTATTAAACTTTCCATCCTGCAAAATCAATGGATCGCCTTCAAACGTCTTAAAATCTTTTATTTCAATTTCTTTGGGTTGTCCGCCTTTATTTGAGAAAGTGATTTTGAGTAATTTATTTTCAACAATGACCAACTGCTCCTTACCCGTACTATCCTGTTCCAATGCAGAAAGCGAAGTGTCTTTTTTTGCGGTTAAAGTTGCTGCAGAAGGTATTTTTGAGGTAGTGTCGACTTTTGGTTTTAATCTGTTGAGAGAATCCTGGATGTGTTGCTTTTGTTGTTCTGCTACTAATTGCCCCTGCTTAGAATAATAAAAATATCCAAAAAACAACAAGGCTAATAAAACAAAGCCGATAACCGTATTCCTGTCCATTCCCATATTTAAAAATTAGTGTGCAAATGTACGCAAAACTACAGTTTAAAGGATTGGAAATGACAGTTTAAAATAAAAAATGCCCCCGGTAAAGAGGGCATCGATTAAAAATGCTTTAGCTTATTTTTTTGCATTGGCAGCTTTTGCAGGAGCACCTTTTGCAGGTGCAGCTTCTGCCTTAGCAGCCGGAGCAGGAGCTGTTGCTTCGCCCGGAACTACTTTTGACTCTTCCTGTTTCAATTGGCGGGTCATCATAACAGATGCAACCGGTATACGTGGAGAATTCAGTATTTCCATATTCGGTGCTTTTACATCCTGCACACGAATGTTGTCATTCAATTTTAAATCCGTGAGATCCAGTTCGATATTTTCTGATAAATATTCAGGCAAAGTTTTCACTTTCAGCGATTTCATCTTCACCATTAATTTTCCTCCTTCTTTAACTC
This sequence comes from Ginsengibacter sp., assembly GCA_039935455.1. Taxonomy (GTDB): domain Bacteria; phylum Bacteroidota; class Bacteroidia; order Chitinophagales; family Chitinophagaceae; genus Ginsengibacter. Next base: position 4,341 of record JBDTKF010000132.1, on the reverse strand, counting down.
CGGCAGGAACACCGGTAAATTTTAAGGGAATATTGACAGAAACTTTTTTGTTCTCAACCAACTCCAGGAAATCAACATGAATTAATTGGTCACTAACTTTTCCGAATTGAAGATCTTTCAATACACATTTGTAAGAATTACCATCCACAGTAATTTCTGCCAACATAAATTCCGGTGTATAAACTATACTTTTAAAAGCTGCCGCCGGGGCAAAAAAATTGACCTCTTTTGCACCTCCGTAAATTACAGCTGGCACTTTTTCCTCAGAGCGAAGTTGACGGGTGGCTACTTTGCCAAATTCGGTCCTGATTTGTCCTTCGATTGTAATCGTTTTCATTGTTAATAAATTTATTTTTTTGAGGCGCAAAGGTAAGAAATTTTAATCCGATAATTCCGCAACCATCCACAATCTTCCGTCATTGATAAGAAATGAATTAATCGGGATAGAAATCTTACTTATTTATTGGTTTACTATCGGACCATCATTTTTCAGGTTGTTAAGTTTATTTATTTTCTGTGATCAATGCGCTAAATTTTTTTTATGCATTTTGCTCCTGATGAAAAGGCTGTTGATACTTTTATTTTCGTACGCATTCCTTATGGCGATTGCAAAAAGATCGGCCACAGAAACTACTTTAATTTTATCAACGATATGCTTTATTGGAATGGTATCGCAAACAACCAATTCTTCTAAAACAGACTGTTTAATATTCTCATAAGCACTATTACTTAAAACAGGATGAGTACAAAATGCTCTTACACTTCGGGCTCCTTTATCTAACAGCAATGCCGCACTTTTGCATAGCGTACCACCGGTGTCACAAATATCATCAATCAACACAATGTCGCGGTTGGTTACTTCTCCGATCACAACCATGCTCGCAATCTCATTAGCACGACGTCTGTGTTTATCACAAATCACCATATCTACTTCAAAATAACTGGCAATGTCTCGTATTCTGTTTGCACTGCCCACATCAGGAGCCGCAAAAGTCAGATTTTCGAGATTCAAATCTTCAATGTAAGGAATGTAGATTGCGGAAGAATCCAGATGATCCACGGGAATATCAAAATATCCTTGTATTTGAGGTGCATGCAAATCCATGGTAATAATTCTATCAGCTCCTGCTGCAACTATCATATTGGCAACTAGCTTAGAACCAATTGCCACCCGGGGTTTATCTTTTCTATCTTGCCGTGCATATCCATAGTAAGGCATTACAGCAATTACCTTATAAGCGGATGCACGTTTGGCAGCATCAATCATTAGCAATAATTCCATCAAATTATCGGTAGGAGAAAATGTACTTTGAATCAAAAAAACAAACTGGCCGCGAATACTTTCCAAATATTCAACGCCAATTTCTCCGTCACTAAATTTCTGTATATTTATTTTTCCCAAAGGTTCTCCAAATCTCAACGCGATCTGTTTTGCCAGATATTGAGAACCCGTTCCAGAGAAGATTTTTACGTTAGGATGCATATAAAGGTAATTTGGTAGGAAATAATTAGTTCGGCGAAATTATAATTAATATTTTTGGAAATAAACTCAAAATTATGGAAAGTACTAACAAGTCTTCCACCACGATCAAAAATTGGGCTGCTGATGATCGGCCAAGAGAGAAACTTTTACTAAAAGGAAAAGAAAGCCTGAGTGATTCCGAACTACTCGCAATATTAATTAATTCGGGAAACAAAGATGAAAGTGCTCTCGACGTTGCCAAAAAAATTTTGAAACTAGGGTATAATAATTTGGATGAATTGGGAAAAATCTCTATTAAGGAATTGATGTCCGTAAAAGGAATTGGCGAAGCACGTGCAGTCACATTAGTGGCCGCTTTAGAAATCGGGAGGAGAAGACAAAGCAGCACCATACTCGACAAAAAGAAATTAAGTTCCAGTACTGAATTGGCGACTTTCTTGAAAGCATCTTTAAAAGATTATCCCTATGAAGTCTTCGCAGTCGTCTTTTTGAACAAGTCAAATAAAGTGAAACATTTCGAGATTCTGAGCAAAGGTGGGGTGTGCAATACGATCGTAGATCCACGAATTATATTTTCAAAAGCATTGGAAGTGCAGGCCACATCGATGGTTCTATGCCACAATCATCCATCCGGAAGTTTGCGCCCAAGCAGGGCAGATGAAGAACTCACCGCAACCCTCAAAAGTGCCGGGAAACTCCTGGATATAAAGATCCTCGATCATTTTATTGTGAGCGACGAAGGTTATTACAGTTTTGCAGACGAAGGCTTATTATGACATTCACAAAAAAGTTGATTCTTAAATGAATGATCACTACCAGGAATTCCAACATTCACAGCTAAAGCAAAAATCTGCAGGCAACCAGAAAATCGAATCAAGCCTGTGCTGTAGGACCACCAAAATTTAATGGAAGTTCCACAGCTTCTATATCCTGAATAGTTCCATTAACCGTTTCAAACTTTTTCACATTTTCGATCATGGCTTTCATGAAGCGTTTTGCATGTGTTGGAGTAAGAATAATTCTGCTTTTCACTTTGCTTTTTGGTGTACCAGGCATTACGTTTACAAAATCTACCACAAACTCTGCGTGGCTGTGAGTAATGATCGCCAGGTTGGCATAAATTCCTTCAGAAATTTCTTCAGAAATTTCTATATTCAATTGATTCGGTGCTGCTGGTTGATCTGGCATGAGCTATTTTTTTTCAAAAGTAAAACAAACAAGGTGGCTAATAAAATAAAATGCGCGAATTACATCTCTTAATATGAGTTTAAATATTATCGAAATTCCCATCTTCTCAAAAAAAAGAAGCCATCTTTTCAGATGGCTTCCAAAATTTTAAAATGAAAATATCATATTAACGAGGTCCTACATATTGTAAAGTCGCTTTATAAACTCTAGGACCACTTCCACCAACGTAAGAACCACTGACATAAAATGTCTTGGTGTCCGGATCATAACGATCACTATTTGGAGTTGGAGTAGTAACACCATTGAACACTTCACTTATCGAATTATCAGCATTTACTTTTATATCCAACTGAACTCCAAATCCTCCAATTGAAGTGTTTGTAGGATACATCGATACACTGGTTGCACCGCTGGTTATCAATTGCTGTGTTATTCCATCAGAATATTCCCAGGTCAAAGTTCCGTAGGCAGGGTGAATAAATAGTCCACTGGATTTATACACACCATCGTATTGATTTTTGGCGCCAATGTTAACCATCAGATGGTTCCAATTACTAATGGGCAAGGATGACTTTGTTATCGTTAATGGCAACAAGTAATTATGCCCTGACTCGATTTTATTAGTAAATATTTTTATCGGTACAGAATCCTGGCGATGGCCAGGTTGAATAGTTGCATCCCATCTGGTAATTGAGTAAGTACTGTCCGGCATTAATTCAAAAGGAATATAGTTGTCAGGATCATCAGCAGTCTGTTTTGCGTTATAGGTAGCAAGATAAGCCGCATCAAGGGCTAATGTTGCTGTAACTACAGATGTTGGTTTATCTGGTGAAGCTACATTTACTACTGCATAATAAGTAACAGGAGTATTTGATACATCAAAAGAGACGGCAGTTGGCCCATTCGCTTTAGAAGCCGCTAAAGGAAGCTCGACGGCAGGTGCTCCTTTGGAAAAATCCGTATAATAATCATTATTTTTCAGGCATGAAGGAAGCGAAAAAGCAATTCCGGCAAGAAGCAACAGCCCAAAGATTTTAATTCTATTTTGTTTCATTTTAATCAATTTTAATTTTAAAAAGGTTGTTCATTTGTAATAAAATGATCTATTTCATCCAAAAAACCTTTGAAGATTGAGGATCATTACCAGTTGCAATTGCAGCTTTATAATTTTCCTGGTTTGTTGTCTGCTCAGAAGTAGGGTACATCAATTTAGTAGGAATGTGTCTGGCTAAACCAGCAAATTTACTTAAAGGCAAAACATCTAAACCTGGAATTCCAGTTCGACGATATTCTGTCCACGCTTCAAACATGTTATTACCATTAAGTGCTACCCATTTTTGTAAAATAATCGCTTTCAGACTCACATCGGTAACGTGCATTGAAATATATACATCAGCAGCAGCTTCACCATCTGCTTTGTCACCTCTACTATACAAATAATTGAACGAAGCCCGGACACCGCTCTTCAGAAGAGCCAGGTCATCACCACTAGTCCATCCTCTTAATGCTGCTTCAGATTGTAGAAAGTAACTTTCTGCAGCCGTCATTAAAGGAACAGAAGCATTAAAATTACTCAAAATGCCAAGCCCGATACCAGCCGTTCCTTGATTCTGTTGATCAGTAGCTGCTTTACGATCTCCGTAAAAAACGCCATGATAATCACCAAATTT
>JBDTKF010000131.1:0-15462 GCA_039935455.1 Ginsengibacter sp. | reverse complement strand
GGCAAGCTCAGGAAGAAGGTTATACCGAACCTGATCCCCGCCTCGATTTAGGGGGTGTGGATGTTGTGCGAAAAATTATGATACTTGCCCGTGAAACTGGTGAAAGGATTGAAATGGAAGATATCTTGAATGAAGCATTCATGCCTCCGCAATGCATGTTAGGTTCTGTCGAAGATTTTTACGCTTGTATGGAAAAAGAAGAAGCTCATTTCAAAAAGATTTTTGACAAAGCAAATAAAGTGGGAAAAAAATTAAAGTTCGTTGCTACTTATGAAAACGGTAAAGCGAAAGTAGGTTTGCAACAAGTAGATTCAAGCCACGATTTTTATCATCTTTACGGAAAAGATAATGTGGTCTTATTTTACACAAATCGTTATTCCGGCCAGCCACTTGTGGTAAAAGGCGCAGGTGCAGGTGCTGAAGTAACTGCTTCCGGAGTGTTTGCTGATATTATACGTGCGGTAAGAATATAAAAGAATAATAAATGAAAGAAATAAAAGTTCTGGCCCCGGCTACAATTGCCAACCTGGTTTGTGGCTTTGATGTGCTGGGAATGTCAATAAAATCTCCATTCGATGAAATGATTATGTCATTGAGCGATGATCCTGGTATACACATAAAACATACCGATGAATTCAATTTACCCGAATCTGCCGATAAAAATGTAGCGGGTGTTTCTTTGCAGGCATTGATGGATGAATATAAAAAACCGGTGGGGTTCAATTTGACGATTCATAAAAATATCATGCCCGGCAGTGGATTGGGGTCGAGTGCTGCCAGTTCAGCAGGAGCTGTTGTGGGCGCCAATTATTTATTAGGAAATATTTTTTCAAAAAAAGATTTGGTTCGTTTCGCAATGAATGGCGAAAAGCTTGCAGGTGGTGTTAAACATGCTGATAATGTTTCACCCTGTATTTACGGTAGCGTTACTTTAATCCGGTCTATTTTTCCGTTGGATATTATTCCCATAAATGCACCTGATTTATTTATCACGATTGTACATCCGCAAATAGAAGTACGCACATCCGATTCGCGCCAGATTTTAAGAAAGGAAGTTTTATTGAAAGATGCAATCCGGCAATGGGGAAACATCGGTGGATTGATTGTCAGTTTCATGAAAAATGATCTTGAATTAATGAGCCGTTCGCTGGAAGATGTGATAGTAGAACCCGTGCGCAGCATTCTTATCCCGGGATTCGATGAAGTGAAGCAAAAATGTAAAGTTGCTGGTGCATTAGGTGGTGGAATTTCAGGCTCTGGCCCTTCAATTTTTATGCTAAGTAAAAACGAAGAAACGGCTCACCAGGTAGAAGAGGTTATGAAAACTATTTATGAAAAGATTGGTGTTGATTATAAAACTTATGTAACCGGAATTAATCCTGAAGGTGCGAAAATCATTGAACTATAAAATGCCGTCACCTAGGCTGACAAATTTGTAACAAAAACTTTATGAAGTATTATAGCTTAAATAAAACTGCTACTCCAGTCGATTTCAAAGAAGCGACCATCCGTGGATTAGCGCCCGATAAAGGTTTGTATTTTCCTGAAAGTATTCCTAAATATAGTGACACTTTCTTCAAAGAGATTACTGAATATTCTGACGAAGAAATCGCATTCAAAGTGATACACCAATTCATCGGTAAGGTAATACCTGAAAATGAATTACGAAGAATTGTTGGGGAAACAATCAATTTTGAAATCCCCTTAAAAAAAGTAAGCGACCACATTTCCTCATTGGAATTATTTCATGGTCCCACGCTGGCATTCAAAGATATTGGGGCCCGGTTTATGAGCAGGTGCCTGGGATTTTTTGTAAAAAATAATAATAAAAAGATCACTGTCTTAGTGGCAACTTCAGGCGATACCGGCGGTGCAGTCGCCAACGGTTTTTTCAATGTTGATGGAGTTGACGTCGTCATTTTATATCCATCGGGTAAAGTCAGCAATGTTCAGGAGCAACAATTAGTTACGCTTGGAAACAATATTCACGCACTCGAGATAAACGGAACTTTTGACGACTGCCAACAAATGGTAAAGCAGGCATTTTCAGATGAAGATTTGAATAAAAAATTATTTCTTACCTCCGCAAACTCCATTAATGTTGCGCGATGGCTTCCGCAACAATTTTATTATTTCTTCGCTTTCAAACAATGGAACGATAAGAAGCATCCTCCCGTAATATCTGTCCCAAGTGGCAACTTCGGGAACATTTGTGCCGGGATTCTTGCACATATTTCAGGGCTTCCGGTGAAACATTTTATAGCTGCATGTAATGCAAATAAAGTTGTTCCCGACTTTTTAACTACACAGAATTATGAACCTAAAAAAGCCATCGCAACGATCTCAAATGCAATGGACGTAGGCAATCCAAGCAATTTCATCCGAGTCCTTGAATTGTTCAATAATCAATTCACCAGTCTGAAAAAGGTATTAAGCAGTTACAGTATTTCTGATGATGAAACGAAGAAAACAATCAAAGAAGTTTTTGATCAGGAGAATTATGTATTAGACCCACACGGAGCCGTAGCTTACACTGCCTTAAAAAATTATCTGGAACTCAACTCCGCGGATAGTGGGTATATTCTCGAAACTGCGCATCCGGTCAAATTCTATGATACTGTAGAGAAAGTAATCCTGCAAAAAATCTCCATCCCACAAAATGTAAAATTAATTCTGGAAAAAGAAAAGCAAAGTAAAAAAATGGATGCGGATTTCCTGATGCTCAAAGAATACTTATTCAATAAACAGGATTGAGGAACTGTGATCAAATATTTCTAACTTCTTCTTTAAGTTCGTCTATGTGTGACCGTTAGACCGTTGTCTGATCTTTTTCATTTGGCCAAAACCGAGTGCAAAACAATAAAATAGAAATAATGATTTTTTGTTTGTTTACTACTCAATATTTTTTGTTTCAGTAAAGAGAAATCTATAAACCTTCAAGACTTCATTGTATTTCAATTCCGGTATAAAAATTATCGGACTGATTTTAAGATTGAAAGAACCTGGCGGGTTAATTCTTCAATTTTGGCATAATTCTTTTCATCAAGCAATTGTTTACTGATCAATTTACTACCCATTCCTACCGCACACACACCTGCTTTGAGCCATTCAGAGATGTTATCTTTATCCAAATCTACACCTCCCGTTGGCATAAATAAAAGATCGGGGAATAATGCTTTCACAGCGCTCATAAATTTTGGCCCTAACATATTTCCTGGAAAAAGTTTAATCATTTTCGCTCCCAGGCTTTCAGCATGAATAATCTCTGTTGGAGTCATACAACCTGGTACCCAAAGCATATTATTTTTATCAGCTACATTAGCAACTTCCTCGACAAGCCCGGGACAAATTATAAAATCAGTTCCCAAATCAATGAATGCCTGTGCCATTTCAGCATTTTTTATAGTACCAATTCCAAGATACATTCCTTTCAGATCAGTATCGCAGAGTTTACGCATCTTTTCAAAATTTTTTCTGGCATCTTCTCCACGATTGGTATATTCAACAGCTCTGATTCCTGCATTATATAAAGCTTTCAGCACCTGCAAACTAACATCGGGATCTTTGTAAAAATAAAGGGGCAAAACTCCCTGCTCTGGAATTAGTTTTAGTAAATCGGATTTCTTATTCATGGTAAACTTTTTATGATTAACAATGTTATTGAAATTGAATCATAATTCCATACTTTTTTATGCAATCGTTATCAAAATAAAGACTTGGTGAAATAATTTTAGACGTCACTTTTTTAATTTCGGATAGCTACCACGGTTATAGCATCAATAAGCCAGGCGTTTCATTCTTTACTCAATCGTTATCATAGATTTTTTACTGTAAATTTTGTTGTTTAAATAAATATGAAAGAGATTTGAACAAAACAAAAATCAATAAATTTATTCTAATCAATATCTATCATGGCAAAAAAAGTTGTTACTCTCGGCGAAATCATGCTTCGACTATCTACTCCTGATTATAAAAGATTTGTACAGTCAGATTCATTTGACGTCACATACGGTGGCGGCGAAGCGAATGTTGCAGTAGCGCTTACTAATTACGGATTACAAGGGACCTTCGTTTCCAAAGTTCCTGAAAATGCGATCGGGCAAGCTGCAATCAACCATTTACGGCGCTTTGGAGTCGACACCGGATTTATGGCTCGTGGCGGAAAAAGATTAGGAATTTATTTTTTAGAAACGGGTGCTTCTATGCGCGCCTCACAGGTAATTTACGATCGTGCCGATTCTGCAATTGCGGAGGCAGAACTTTCAGATTTTGATTTTGATAAAATATTTGAAGGTGCGTCATGGTTTCATACTACCGGAATTACTCCGGCGTTGAGCGATAAAGCCGCCTTACTCACGGAGACTGCATTAAAAATAGCCAGAGAAAAAGGAATCACCACAAGCATTGATCTAAACTATCGAAAGAAATTATGGAGTAAAGAAAAAGCCAAAGAAGTAATGACAAGACTTTGTCAATATGTAGATGTATGCATTGGCAATGAAGAAGATGCAGAAACCACTTTGGGTTTCAAAAGTAAAGGTACAGATGTTACAAAAGGTGCATTAAATCTTGAAGGTTACAAAGATGTATTTCAGCAAATGAAAAAAAAATTTGGTTTCAAATATATCGCGTCAACCTTGAGACAAAGCCACAGTGCTTCCGATAATGGCTGGAGTGCATTAGTTTATGATGGAAGCGAATTTTACCATTCAAAGCAATATGAAATAAGAATTATTGATCGCGTTGGAAGTGGCGATTCTTTTGCAAGCGGATTTATTTATGCATTGGCTTCGGGTATGAATCTTAAAGATGCTGCAGAATTTAGTGTAGCTGCTTCTGCACTGAAACATACAATTCCTGGCGACCTGAACCACGCTACTCTTTCTGAAGTAGAAAGTTTATTGCAGGGAGATGCAAGCGGAAGAGTACAGCGTTGATCTTGTTTACAAATGATAGTAAACAAACAAATTTGTGATATTCTTGTATTCTAATCTGGTCACTTTCCGGAAGGCTGTTGAATAATTTTATCCCCGTAAAAAATATTTTTTTCAGCATCAAGCATAAAATTATTTTGATTGGCTTTGAGGAGATTTTTGAATTCAGAAACTTTCACCCAATATAAAATAAAGGTGACGACCGCAGCCAAGCCACCAATAATAGGAATAAAAGTTACGCAATTACTAATACTCCATGCCAGTCCAGTTGTATAGGTTGGACGATTCTCTTTTAACGGAATATTCAACCTTACACATTCAGCCGAAATAGATTTTGAGATTTTATCTGCCATGATGAATTGCCAAACGAGATTAAAAAATGGGACAAGCATGAGCCAAACTTGGTAAGGTGACATTTTCCTGCTCTCCTCAGAAATTACAAGTAATGTATTTTGTAAAGTGATCAGAAAAAATATAAATGGAATGATTGCTACTGCGATAAATAAAAATATAAATATCCACTCATCATCAACTGGCATCACAAATAAGAAACTCATCAGATTTTTTCTCAATAATAATTATTTTTCAAGAGAACCTTCTAATATTTTTTTTACCTCTTTCACTAAATTATTCCTGATTCGACCAGCGTCAATTTTGCAGCCTGAAATTGATGTAATTGTTTTCCAATTCCAATATCAATAATCTTCGCTGCAAGATTATTTACTACATTTAGATAAGTTATATTTTATTGAATTAAAAATGTATTCTAATCATGAGAAGTATAGGTTCCGTGTTGATTATGGGCTTTCTACTGTCGTGTGGACAGGGGAAAAGTGATATTTTGAAGGAGCCATTCAAACTCCACCTAGCCGGTACATGGCGACTTTTGAAAGGAACTCTGATAGAAAAAGGAGACACCGTCGTCACGGATTACACTAAAAATACCTCTTTCATTAAAGTTATAAATAACACGCATTTTGCTTTTTTGCAACATGATTTAAGCAAAGGGAAGATTGCACCTGCTGTCTATGTTTCAGGCGGAGGACGCTTCACACTTAAAGATAGCTTATACACTGAGCATTTAGAATATTGCAGCGACAGAGAGTGGGAAGGCAACGACTTTACATTTATGATTACCATAAAAAATGATACGCTTACACAAAGCGGAGTTGAAAAAATAGACAGGGCAGGAATAAACCGGATTAATATTGAAGAATATGTTCGGATAAAATAATCATAGCAAAGACTACAGAGAAACTGCATTCAGATTCAAAAGAATCCGATTATCTTTTATCGTGAAACCAAAAAGCGATCGAAAAAATTAACACAATGATAAATGCGATTGTAACCCCGATTATCAAAAATTTCAGCTCTCTCTTCAACGGGGGCATACCTTGTTTTTTTAGTTCCGGTGGTTCCGGGTCTTCATCTTCGATGGTTGCCATAATCTTTTGTTTTTATTAAATCATAATAAATAACTATGCCAGAAAACAATGGTTTTCTCTTTAATTTCATTCAAATATTCATACTTATATTTAGCCTCTAAACATTACCTAAAAATCACAAGATGAAAAATAAGATTTTGAAGACCAGCTTATTTCTTTTATTTATAATTGGGAGCATCACTTTGGTTTTTGCCTGGGGGCAGTGGGGGCACAAGCACATAAGCCGTGCTGCAGTTTTTACTTTGCCACAAGGAATGCAAAAGTTTTTTTATAACCATATTGATTACATTACGGAAGGCGCTGTAGTGCCGGATTTACGCAGGGCATTAATTAATGACAAGAATGAACCCCCCCGTCATTTTATTGACGTAGAAAATTTCAAAATCCCTATCAGTGAGTTCCCTAAAACAACTAAAGAAGCATTTCAAAAATATGATAGCGCCTTTTTACATAAATCCGGTTACCTGCCTTGGTACATTCAGGATTTGACAAAGAAATTAACAGAAGCGTTCAAGAAAAAAAACAAATCTGAAATACTTTTTATCGCCACAGATTTATCTCATTATATTGGAGACGCCAACCAACCTTTGCATGCAACTTCCAATTATAATGGTCAATTGACGAATCAAAAAGGTGTTCATTCGCTGTGGGAATCAACCTTGCCGGAAATGTTCAGGACTTCCTATACTTTCAAAACTGATCGAGCTCAATATATTGCTGATATTCCAGCCGCAACATTAAACATAATTGCCCGCTCAAATGCGCTGGTTGATACACTTCTGGCAGCGGAAATGAAAGTGCGCAACCGCTTCACGATTGAGAACATGTATAAAAAAGACAGCAGTGGCAAAACGGTGATGTTTTATAATTCACCGGTTTTTTCTGATGAGTATGCTCAACAATTTAATACTGCTCTGAATGGAATGATTCAAAAACAATTACTCCGATCTATCCACGATGTTGCAAGCTTTTGGTATACGGCATGGGTTGATGCCGGTAGCCCTGATCTTCTCTCTTTGGATGATCCTCATCTAACCAAACAAAATAAGAAGAATTTTGAGCGGGAATCAAAAGCCTGGAAGAAAGGAAGAATACTAAATCTTTCAAACCGTGGGACGGAAGAGTAATTGAGTCAAAATTAATTGAACAGTAATTTGTTTATTTACTAAATGTTGAAGCGAGAGTCTCTCTAATATGGATTTCTTACAACATTCTTTTGATAAAAAATACGTAATCGTATTTGAGCCAATTCAACCCATTCCAAAAAAACTCTTTATATTTATCTGCGCAAACATTTCACCTTGCAATACTTTTTACCGGTCTTTTTTTGAAAATTAACTTAGACCATCTTTATAAAATTCAAATAAATGCAAAAGAAAAAACAGGCCTCCTCCAGACGGAATTTTTTGAAACAAATCACGGCAACAACCCTGGCGTTGGGAGCAGGGCCCTTTGCATCATTTGCGGCACAGGAAAAAATGGAAGAGCGGATTCTGCAATACCAAAAAAAGTTTGCAACGAATGATAAAATAAATCTTGCAGTGATCGGGCTCGGGATCATGGGAAATAATAATGCAAAATCTTCATTGAAAATTCCTGGTGTACAATTGGTGGCTGCCTGTGATCTCTACTCAGGCCGTCTCGAACGGGCAAAAGAAGTTTATGGAAAAGATTTATTCGTAACCAATGATTACAGAAAGATTTTAGACCGCAAAGATATTGATGCAGTGATCATCGCTACCAGCGACCAATGGCATGCGCGCATCAGCAAAGATGCACTGAAGAAAGGGAAGCATGTTTATTGTGAAAAACCAATGGTCCATTATATAAATGAAGGACATGAAGTAATAGAAGCGCAAAAAGCAAGCAACAAAATCATGCAAATAGGAAGCCAGCGTGTGAGCAGCCTGGTGTATGCTAAAGCCCATGAATTATATAAAAGCGGTGAAATAGGAAAACTGAATATGGTCAATGCAATTTATGATCGTCAGGACGCGATTGGCGCATGGGAATACACAATGCCTACTGATGCATCCACTGAAACCGTTGACTGGGACAGATATATAGAAGGGATGGGAAAAATTCCTTATGATCCAAAGAAGTTTTTTTGGTGGCGTAACTATCGCGAGTTTGGGACTGGTGTCGCCGGTGATTTATTTGTCCACTTACTATCGGGCACACACGTAATCACAGATTCAAAAGGTCCCGAATCCATCTACGCTTCGGGACAATTGGATTATTGGAAAGACGGAAGAAATGTTCCTGATATTATGAGCGGAATCATGGCATATCCTGAAACCAAAGAGCACCCAGCTTTTCAATTGACCTTACAAGTAAATTTTGTAAGTGGAACCGGGGGGTCAGAAATGACTCGTTTCACCGGGGATCAGGGAACGATAGACATCAATGGTAATGAACTAACCGTTCATCATAGTATTATGCCGGAAGCACCCGGCATCGGCGGTTGGGATGCTTTAGATACCTATCCCGAAACTATGCAGAAAATTTTACTGGAACAGTATAATAATAAGTATACTTCTGAACAACAAAAAAGGAAAACCAAAGCGGATATTATCTACAAAGAACCAAAAGATTTTGATGCGGACCTGGAACATCATCTCGTGTTTTTTGATAGTGTAAGAACGGGCAAACCTGTGGTAGAAGATGCTGTGTTTGGTTTCAGAGCTGCTGCTCCCTGTCTTGCCTGCAATGAAAGTTACTTCAAAAAGAAAATCATTCATTGGGATCCTATAAAAATGCAATTAAAAAATAGTTGAAAAAAATAAATTAAATTGTACTAATAATAAATTGGGAATAGCACATTCTCATTACCTAAAAAATTTAAGAAAATGACTTTATCAAGAAGAAAATTTCTCGTGAACAGTTCGCTGTCAATAGCGGGTACACTATTATTATCTGATACTCTTTTTGCCAATAATAAGAATAAGGATACTATAGTAGGAATACAATTATATTCAGTTCGCGACGATATGCAAAAAGATCCGATAGGTACGCTAAAGCAGTTGGCCGCAATGGGCTATAAAAATGTAGAACATGCTAACTATGTTGACCGGAAATTTTATGGTTATTCTGCAGCGGACTTCAAGAAAATATTATCCGATCTTGGCTTAAAAATGCCAAGCGGGCACTCCGTTATGTCTGGAGAAGACTGGAATAAATCAACGAATGATTTTACCGATAAATGGAAACAAACCGTGGAAGATGCGGCCATTGCTGGCGAACTATATGTCATCAGCCCATGGCTTGATGAAAGTCTGCGCCATAACTACGATGATCTTGTTGGCTTTCTGGAAGTGTTCAATAAATCTGGAGAGCTTTGTAAAAAATCCGGGTTAAAATTTGGTTATCATAACCATGATTTCGAATTTAAATATTCATTAAACGGGAAAAAAATCTATGATATCATTTTAGAAAAAACAGATCCTGAACTGGTACTTCAACAAATAGATATTGGGAACATGTATGGAGCAGGCGGACGGGCATTAGATATTCTTAAAAAATACCCGGGTAGATTCAAAAGTATGCACGTAAAAGATGAAATAAAATCAAAGGATTCGGGAGAAATGCACGACAACTTTGAGAGCACAATACTTGGAAAAGGTGTTTTACCGGTTAAAAAGATCGTTGACCTTTTCAGGGAGAAAGGTGGCACTACCGAATTCATTATTGAACAGGAATCTTATCAATCTAAAACACCTTTGGAAAGTGCGAAAGAAAATTTGATGGTGATGAAAAACTGGGGTTATCGTTAATTAATTTTTTTTCAGAAAGCAGGTTTGATCGAAAGTTACTTCGACCTAAAGATTCTCCTTCTTTTTCAAATAGAAAGGAAATACAAGCTCAGAATATTTGTTTGTTTACCTGCTCTATAAAAAATGATTGTGTTGCAACCAGTGCTTCAGAACTTGCATCCAGTCGTCTTTTGTCGTCCGATTATGAGTCCCAAATCCATGTCCGCCATTTTGATAAATATGCAGTTCTGCAGGTACGTTGTTTTTTAATAATGATTCATAGTAGAGAACGCTGTTCTTGGGGTTTACTGCATTATCATCGCCCGCCAAAACCAAAAAAGCAGGCGGTGATTCTTTAGTTACCTGCAGTTCATTTGAAAAATTATCGATCATTTCCTGAGAAGGATTTTTGCCAATCAGATTCTCTCTGCTGCCCAAATGGGTAAGGGAATCATTGAAAGTAATTACCGGATAAGCGAGAATTGAAAAATCGGGACGTAAAGAAATATTTTCAGGGTTAGGAATATAGGATTTTTCAAAATGCGTTGAAGCAGTAGCTGCGAGATGACCGCCTGCTGAAAAGCCCATAACTCCTATCTTCTGGGGATTAATATTCAATTGAATTGAATTTTCGCGAACATATTGCAGCGCCCGTTGCACATCCTGCAAAGGGCCAACGGATTTATTCTTCATAATATTATCATCCGGCAAACGATATTTCAAAACAATGGCAGTTAAGCCCCACGAATTGAAAATTTTGGCAACTTCAGTTCCTTCCAGGTTGTAAGCCAAAATACCATAGCCACCGCCGGGACAAATAATTACAGCGGTATTTTTCAACTTCGAATCAGGAGCCGGAAAAATAGTCATCTCTGGAACAGAAACTTTACTGATCCTGATAACGCCATCCTTTCCAGTGTCGATCTTCTCCTTATAATTCAATGCAGGCTTGCTATTTGGAACTTGCTCATACAAATGTATGGTTGTTTGCGCGTTTGAGATATTCACAATGGCCAATAGAATAAATAAAAAAAATGAGAGCCGTAATGTAACTTCAAAATTGAATTGATTCATGCCGCTAAAGATAAAAAGTATTTTAGTAAACGAAGAAATATTCAGGAATCAGAATTTATTTCTTTTGAAGTAAGGATCAATGAAGCAACAAAACTATTTTACTTTTTTGAACATCATAATATCACCACATAGATTTTTTTTCTTTTTATTGACTTGCACCGGTTTGATCATATGATATTCACTGAATTTCGGGATGTAAGAGAAACTGATAATATTGCTTTCCATTCCGGCACCATAATGTTTTTGATAAATTACCTGTTTCTCATTATAATCGAACATTCGTAATTCAAAGAGTTTGGATTTGATTTCGCCGATAAATACAAAATGGTACCAACTTCCTTGTGTGAGTGGAACTATTACAGGCATCTCAAATCCACTCTCCATGGTCATCATAGCTTCTCTTACTAAGATAAACCCCTGATCTGACAACTCTTTTTTGATACTATCAGATTGATACCTTAATGTAGAATCAAAGCAGGAAACTTGTCGTATCACATCCTGCCCAATTGCAACTTGCCCAAAAGCAAAAAGCAAAGAAAAAATCAGTAACCGATTTTTCAAATGGTTTTTCATTTCGAATAGGATGACGGAAACACATTATTTTTTTAGATTCTCGTTTTTAGCTTTTGTAACAATTGTTTACAAAAAAGAAAAAACAAAGCTTACTATGAGAACGAAAAAGGGAAGAAATTATTGCAATGGAGCACGTTTTACGGGCAGTTAATTTAGAATAAATGAAGATCATCTTTCAGAACGCTCTGTTTCTCAATCGTAATCGTAAGGCAAATATGAAATGGTTAGGACAACATCAAATAGTTTTGTCCCTGCTCATAGTCCTTCTCGAGCGCGTCCAGTACGGCTTGAAGATGTTTTTCATTTCCCAGGAAATCCGCATTAGTCACATCAATAAAAAGTGTTTTAATCCGGTGTTGCTTGATATATTGCGTATAAGTTTCTTGTAAAGAAAAAAGATAATCAGCCTCAATTGATTGCTCATATAGGCGGTTTCTTTTTTTGATATTTTCTTTTAATTTGGAAATGGGTGCATGAAGATAGATAAGCAAATCCGGCTGTATCAATTGAGGATTAATAATATCAAACAATTTCTGGTACAGTAGAAATTCCTGTTCCGCTAAATTTACTTTAGCAAACAACAGAGATTTGGTAAACAGGTAGTCAGAAATAGTCACCTTTTGAAATAAATCTTTCGTTTGTAACAATTCTTTTAGCTGTTTATATCTTTCAGCCATAAAGAAAAGTTCCAGCGGAAAAGCATACTGCTGGCGATTTTCATAAAACTTTGACAGAAAAGGATTTTCTGCAAATTCTTCTAAAATCAGTTTTGCATTGAAATGCTTACTCAATAACAGGGCTAGCGTTGTTTTCCCCGCACCAATATTGCCTTCTATCGTAATAAAATTATTCTTCATCGTCTTAGTCAAATAAAGTTACTCTCTGTTATTCAAAAACAACAACTCACAGTAAACAAACAATTATTCTAAATTTCTATCCCCAAACATCAAAATCGCTTCCCCATCATTTGTGTTTTTTTCGGGATTGGAATGGCCTTCAATCCATCTTTGCAGGCGAGCAATAATTCATGGATACTTTTTTTGAAAACCGGATGAATTTTATCAGGTGCCAGTTCATTCAAAGGTGTCAAAACAAACCGCCTGTTGATTATCTGTGGATGTGGAATTATAAGATTTTGTTCGTTTACTATGTCATCATTAAAAAATAAAATATCAAGATCGATAATTCTTGCAGCGTTTTTTATGGTTCTTACTCTTCCCATCATTTCTTCGATTTTCAAAATCTTCCCTAAAATCTCCTTAGCAGAAAATTCGCTTTCTACGACATGGATTTGATTATAAAACTGGGGTTGTTCTGTAAGTCCCCATGGCTCGGTTTCATAAATTTCAGAGCTTTTGATAATTGGTCCAACCTGCTTCTGAATGAGTTCAGAGGCGGCTTCCAGGTTCTTTTTCCGGTGTCCCAAATTACCTCCCGTAATCAAAAATATGGTGTTCATTTATAGTAATATACTTTTAATCTTTTATCCAATTCAAATAATTCTGACGTAAGGATTTCAATTTCCAAACCAAAATGTTGAGAGTGAGCATTTATATGAATTACTGAACAAATAATTTTATATTCTATTCCGACGTTAAGTAAGTGCATCATATAAACCATCAAAACTTGCGAGCGAATGTAATGATAATTGTTCTTCAATTATAAAAGGATCAACACAAAACCAAAGATTTGTTGTTCCAGAAATGTGAAGAATAATGGACCATTCTTTTTGTGTGAAGTCTATTTCAAAAGCGGTTGTCCTAAAATCTAACAAAATAAAACCCCTAAAAAAATTGAGTCTTTTTCTCAAATTAATAATCCAGCCGTTTAATTCTTCCGTGATATTTTTTTTTGATTTTTCTTTATCCATTTCTTGTTTTACATAATCTATCTTTTGAATTTTTGCTGGTTTTAAGTATGTCATCCATCTGTATTTAGAAAATTTTTCCGCGTTTATTTTTTTGACAATTAGTTTTGCGGAATAAAGATCATTTTTAAGATGAAAAAATATAGTCAGGTCAGGGCAATGTTTGCAATTACCAAAGCAAGTTTACACGCCATATTCAGAAGTCCGTCTGCGGTAGTATTTGGGTTTGCATTTCCATTCATTTTTATATTGGTGTTTGGTTTCATGGGTAATAACGGGACCTTCAAAAGCTATAAAATCGCGGTAGATCCCAGCGCCGATACAACAAATGATTTATATAAAGCCCTCGAAAATTCGAGAGGAATCACTATAAAAAAATATCCGGACAAGAACTCACTGGACAAAGATTTAGAAAGTGGAAAAATCGCAGGGATCATAAATATCCAAAAAAATCCTTCGGCAAATCCACCTTATATTTTTACCTTAAAAAGTACGACTTCAAGCAACGATCAATGGCCTCAATTCAAAGCAATTGCAGAAAGTATCATCAATAAAATCAGTAATGAAAAATATCCCGGCAGGCTTGCCTATGCTGATTTCGACTTCAATTTTCCCAGAGATATTTCAGTGATTAGAAAATATAAAACAATTGATTTTATTCTTCCCGGCCAACTGGGATTTTCATTGTTAGCTTCCGGTGTTTTCGGAGTGGCATTTATGTTTTTTAGTTTGCGAATTACGTTGGTGTTGAAAAGATTTTTTGCGACACCCATCAGTCGCACCTATATTATTATGGGTGAAATGTTTAGTCGTGTTCTATTCCAGATGTTAACGGCTGTGGTAATAATTCTTGTAGGATATTATTTTTTCGATTTTACCCTGATCAAAGGATTTGAAACTTTTCTTGAATTACTCATTTTGAGTTTCATCGCGCTCGTTGTTTTTATGGGAATGGGATTTATTGTGAGTGGTATTGCTAAAAACGACAACACCATCCCTCCCATCGCAAATATAATTACGCTACCTCAATTTTTGATCTGTGGAACATTTTTTCCGATTGACGTTTTTCCAAAATGGCTGCAATGGATTGCCCAGGCTTTACCACTTACACATTTGAACAACGCCTTTCGTGACGTGGCTTTTGAGGGGAATAATCTCTGGGATGAACGATTCGAAATCGGTATTCTATTGTTGTGGGGAATCGTCGTTTATGCGATTGCGATCAAAGTTTTCAAATGGGAATAAAAAAATAATTATGCGGTTTCTTCGATTTATCATTTTTTTACTGGCAATTTTTGTAATCCTTTTTTTGATCAGTTTAATGCTTCCATCACGTGTTACGGTTTCAAAATCTGTAGATATAAATGCTCCTTCAGAAAGAGTAATGAGTCAAATCGAAAATTTTGAGAACTGGGGGAATTGGTATCCTGCTTTTAAAGATGAAAACATCAGTGTGACAAAGGATTCTTCAAAACTGCAATCAGTTATTTTGAAAGATAAAAAAGGAAAAATGATCCATCTAAGTATAACTGAATTGCACCAGAATACAATTAACATTCAAGTCGAATCTTCTTCTGCGACCGCAGTATTTTATCAATTTATTCTTACTCCAAAGATGAATAATCAAACCCAATTAACCTGGAACGTCAATATCGATCTCGGTTGGTTGCCCTGGAAAAAAGCAGAAGGAATATTCATGGATAAATTTTCGGGACCACAATACGAAATGGCATTAAAGGATTTAAGTAATGCAGCAGAAAACTAACTACTTATTTATTTTCACTCCATTTTTCAATAAAGCGAACAATCACAGAATA
>JBDTKF010000130.1:0-19278 GCA_039935455.1 Ginsengibacter sp. | reverse complement strand
GCACCTGGCTTTTCAGATAAAATCAAGAGCAATTATGAAAAAAATTCAAAAAAGAATACCGACTTTGACAGAGATTATCTTTCCTTATTGCCTCAACCCTTTTCCATAGACCTGGCTTTGAAGATTCAAAAACTTTTGGGAGGTAAATCTTACATCAATGAAAGATCGACTAAAAGTGCTTTTCTTGCTAATGCCGGTGAACACAAAATTATACAGATAAGTACCCATGCAGAATCAAACAACGATTACCCTGAATTTTCAAGATTAATTTTTGCAAAAAACACAGCTGAAAATAAAGAAGACAACTCACTTTTTGTGGATGACATTTATAATTGCAACCTCAAGTCAAACTTGGCGGTGCTTACAGCATGCGAATCAGGGAAACCGGGTTACCAGGATGGGGAAGGAATGATATCTCTGGCACATGCTTTCAATTATGCCGGCAGCCAAAGTATTCTCATGGGATTATGGAAAATAGACGAGCAGGCAAGCGTGCTGCTTATGGATCTCTTTTATAAAAACTTGTTGAAAGGTTTACCTAAAGATGAAGCCCTTCGACTTGCAAAACTAAAATATTTGGAACATGCGGACCGAAGAATGCTTGCTCCGCAATACTGGGCAGGGCTGGTGATTATGGGAGATACTTCACCGGTAATGATTCAACAAAAGTCTTCTTTAAGAAAGTTCGTTACAGGCGGAATTGCCCTCTTGCTTCTGGGCTTTGGATATTTTATTTTTAAAAAAACTGGAAGAAAAGTTATCTCTACTCATCAATCTTGATTAATATCACCTGAAACTTGACCTCTTAAGATAAATAAATGATACCTTTGCGGTTCAAACATTGACTTGAGCAGTACATTTCACATACAACATTTCCTCTCAAAGAATTTGGATTTTCTAGATCACAGATTGTAACCATATTATCCTTATTCACACTACTCTTTCGAAGTACACTTCTATTCTCTACATTTCTAAATTCATTTTTATGTCAGTACAATCTACTACATCACAAACCGAACATTTCATTGATCTCGAAAACCAATATGGCGCTCATAATTACCATCCTCTTCCTGTTGTTCTAAAAGAAGGAAAAGGCGTTTTTGTTTGGGATGTGGATGGAAAAAAATATTACGATTTTCTGAGCGCTTATTCTGCAGTAAATCAAGGACATTGTCACCCAAAAATTATACAATCTTTAATAGACCAGGCGCAAAAACTTACTCTCACCAGCAGAGCTTTTCACAGTGAAGAACTTTCTACGTTTACTCAGTTTATAACGGAATATTTTGGTTATGATAAAGTTTTGCCAATGAATACCGGCGCCGAAGCTGTAGAAACTGCTTTGAAATTATGCCGTCACTGGGCTTATAAAGTAAAGAAAGTAGAGGAAAACAAAGCCAAAATCATTGTATGTAGTGGAAATTTTCATGGACGTACCTTAGCCATCATTTCATTCAGCACAGATCCGGTCTCCAAAAAAGACTACGGCCCGTATATTCCAGGCTTTGAAATAATTCCTTATAACGATCTATCTGTACTCGCAGAAGCATTGAAAGATAAAAACGTTGCTGGTTTTTTAGTTGAACCCATACAAGGCGAAGCAGGAGTAAATGTTCCGGATGAAGGTTACTTATCCAAGGCTAAACAATATTGCGCCGATGCAAATGTGTTGTTTATCGCTGATGAAATTCAAACAGGATTAGGCAGAACAGGAAAAATGCTTTGTTGTGATCATGAAAATGTAAGACCAGATATTTTAATTCTGGGTAAAGCATTGAGCGGCGGTGCATTACCAGTCAGTGCAGTACTTGCAGATGACGAAATCATGCTCACTATTAAACCTGGTGAACATGGAAGCACTTATGGAGGAAATCCACTGGCTTGTAAAATTGCAATTACTGCGTTGAAAGTTTTAAAAGAAGAAAGAATGGCGGAGAATGCGGAGGTGCTTGGGAAATTATTTAGAGAAGAATTACAAAAGATTAATTCTCCCCACATCTTGAAAATTCGTGGAAAGGGATTATTGAACGCCATCATTATTGTTCACACAGATATAAATGCGGCCTGGAATTTATGTCTCGAATTGAAAAAAAACGGACTTTTAGCAAAACAAACTCACGGAGATATTATTCGTTTCGCGCCTCCCTTAATTATTAGTAAAAAACAAATTCTTGATTGTGTTCAAATTATTGAAAAGAGTCTGAAAATACTGGATTAATTCATTTCATATCTTCTGCAGAAAATAATAAAGGAAGCAGATTATTTGCATTCTCAATAACCTGGACTTTACCTTCCATACCGCTCAATATAAGTCGGATTGGAGTTTTTGTACGTTGTTGAAATTCTGCAAAAGATTGTCTACAAATTCCGCAAGGACTAATCGGCCGATTGCTTTTTCCATTAGGGTTATCATAAGAGATAGCGATCGTTTCAATTCCGATATTTGGATACAAAGCTGAAGCTGTAGATAATAATGTTCTTTCTGCGCAAATACCTGCAGGAAAAGAAGCGTTTTCCTGATTGGTTCCGCTGACGGTTTTGCCGTTCATCAATCTTGCAAATGCTCCCACCTTAAAATTTGAATAAGGCGCATAGGCAAATTGCGTTACTTTTCTTGCTTTTTTTAGAAGAATGGCATCTTTATTATTCAATTCATTTATCGATTCAAAAGTTCTAAAATCAAACTTAAAAACTTCTCTTTTCATTTCAATTTAGTTTAAAGCAGTTTGGAAAATTACAATATTACAGATTCAATTTATGAATAAAATCCATACCGACATCGTTGGATCAGATAAAAACAAGGAATTAAATACTCATTATTTGTCGGTTTACTGGTTTCTAGTATATAAAGCCAGTCATTAACAAAAAAAAGCCGCATAGAAATGCGGCAATTGTTAAGAACCAATCTGGTTCTGTAACCCCCAAAGAAAACGCGTTTAATTATTTATTATTAATTGCAAGAAGTTTCACTTCACTAAATTCTATCAATCCATTTTTATCAATGTGCTTTAGTCGGTAATATGATTTTTTGTATTTAGAGTCTATTTTATCAAAATAACCATAGCAATCACAATCACTTTTGGACGGATCTGCACCTAATACATATGCTATTACTTTGAAATATTTTCCATCATTACTCTTTTCAACTTCAAAATAATTCGTCGGGATTTTATTATCAGTCGACCAATTAATATTTATATTATTATTATTTTCTATTATATCAAAATGATTGATATTAATTACAGTAGATGCCTTTTGAGCAATACTTCCCATAGAAAAGATCACGAAAATTGATACTAAACATATTTTTATTGTCCTATAACTTCTCATTGTATAATTATTTTAATAATTAATGTTTACAATGAATATTAGAGATTATTCGGCTTTGATAAAAATTGGACTTCTAAAAATAAAAAAGATTCTACTCAAACTACTGGCAAACAGGATTAGTTGTTAACAATAAGCAGTGTTCTTTAAATAAACAACGGAGAATGGTTTCTGTAAATTACGGAGAGGAAAAAGAATAAAATAACTATTATTCCTATAAGTAAATTTAAAATTCATTTCTTGCGATTGAGGTTAAAAAATCTGACTAAAGACCAGGCGATCTTTCAGAGTATAGAGGATTAGATATTTAAATCATGAAGATGATCAACAAATTCATATTTAACAATACAAACATAAAATTGATTTTTCGAATTTGCAAGGCAGCAAATATTTTACTCAGTCAATATTAGATAATTTCTAATAAAAAAGTAAATCTTAATAATTATTAAAGAATTTATCTGATTCGATTAATTTTATTTTCACATATAAGCATAATTTTTAGATAATTATTAATATCAATAAATCAAATTAGGCTTTTGATCTAAATGAGCCATTAGAAATTACAACCTGACATAATTACATCTCCTCTTATCATCATTCTTTAATTCTGGATTTCTTTTCTAAAAACATTAGATAGATATAGAAGATCCCACTTATCCATGTTTTACATAAATTTTAAGTAAAAGTAACTTATATTAATTCATTGATAATCATCATAATACTTTAATTATTGATTATCTACGCTTCAACTATTCATTTATGGTCTTCCAGGCCAATAAAAGGATAAATTTTAATGAATTTATCTAAAATAAATAATTGAATATATATTATATAATATTGTTAATAACCTATTTATAAAGAATATATGTTACTATTAAGTTTAGTAGATCATTTTTTCAAAAAATTTTCATCAAGACTAATGCAATTAGTACTACAAATCCTACCTTTGATAGTAAAATAAAAAATGAAAATAAAATTTGGTTTATTTGGAATAGTAATAATGGCATTTTTGTCATGCTCGTCGCCTAAAGCTTTGGAATATAAAACATATAATAATTTTTCCATCCAAACCCTTGGTTTTGAAAAATCTACGATAAGTTTGAATCTGGAATATTATAATCCCAATAATTTTGGAATGCAATTAAAAAGCACGGATCTGGATATTTTTATAAATGGAAATTTATTTGGTCATAGTTCTTTGGATACATTGATCCGAATTCCAAGAAGGGATACGTTTCAAATTCCTGTGAAGTTTGACGTAAACATGCAAAGCATATTCAAAAATGCCTGGAACACCCTTATGGGGAAAGAAGTTTTGGTTCGATTGTCGGGGAAAGTAAAAGTTGGAAAAGCGAATGTATTTATGAGCCTACCTGTCAATTATGAATCAAAAGAAAGATTCTCTTTTTTTTAAACGATTTGGAAATAAGATGGACTTGAAAATAAAAACCATTACTGACAGTATGATAGGACAATCAAAAATGCCTGGCTATTCTTCTAAGAAAATTATAGTTTTACCGGGGTGGAATTTATGCCCGGAGAAAATCTGCAGGCAGGTGGTAACTTTTTTGTTGCATTTGTCTCGGCGGAAATATCATCTGCATCATATCCCATATTTGCCAAAGCTGTTTTAATATTTTCAATATTTGTTCTATCAGTGTACCAAATCACGGTTACTGTATGTTTTCTATAATCCGCTTTTACTGAAGAGACACCATATTCATGAACTAAATAATTTTCCACACCTGTTTTACAAATCTCAGCTTGCAGGCCCGGTACTTTTATTACAGCTTTCTGCACAGCTTTTTGTTGTGCGAAAGTTGGGGTTGAAAAAACAGCATATGTGAGCATTCCGATAAAAAACTTTTTCATAAAAGACCTTTCCACGAATATAAAAATTTAGCTCCAATTAGCAGGATCTTCGCGCCAGTTTAACAACGCTTTTTGATCAGATTCCGTAATAGTCTTTTTCTCTATTGCTAATGAAATCAACGAATCATAATCTGTTAAGGATTTTAAAGTAAGTTGGTATTTTTCAAATGCTTCTTTTGCTTGTTCGAATCCATAATTAAATATTGAAACCATCCCTTCTACTTGCAAGCCTGCATTTTTTAAAACATCCACCACCTGTAGACTACTTTTCCCTGTTGATACCAAATCTTCTACCACCACTACCCTTTTTCCAGGTTCATAAAAACCTTCAATCTGATTCCCCAAACCATGTTCTTTTGGTTTCGGCCTCACATAAATATAAGGGAGTTTCAGCTGATCAGCAGCCATTGCTCCCCAGGGAATTCCCCCTGTGGCAACGCCTGCAATCATATCAGCTTTATCAAAACTTTGGAAAATAATATTACACATTTCAGATTTAATCACATCCCGAATAAATGGAAATGAAAGTATTTTTCTGTTATCGCAGTAGATGGGACTTTTCCAACCACTTGCCCATGTAAAAGGATTATGAATACTTAATTTAATTGCATTAATTTGTAAAAGCTTCTCAGCAATCGCTTTCATATCAGTCATGCTGCGAAGATAATAAACACCATGAGCTATCTTACAATTTACTTTAATGATAAACCAGTTTTTCTTTCAGATGTCATCAACCCTGAATTTGAAAAATTACGCCATCAGCCTGATACAATTTTTATAGATGATTTTACAACAGCTACGGTTGATTCCTTATTACATGAAATCAATAGTCCCGGTTTTAACGCTGGTATAATTTTGAGCAAAGATCTCGAAAAACTAAAAGCGCAATTCTTCAACCGTTTCAATTTAATAAAAGCCGCAGGTGGATTAATAAAGAATAAAAACGATGAAATATTATTAATATTTCGTCGGGGTAAATGGGATTTACCGAAGGGTAAGCTTGATGAAGGCGAGACAATCGAACAATGCGCCAAACGCGAGGTTGAAGAGGAAACAGGCTTAAAAAATGTAGAGATCGTACAGGATCTTGGGATTACATATCATACATACGTACTTTTTGGGAAACACAATTTAAAAGAGTGCCACTGGTATGAAATGAGAGCATCAGGGAATGAACAAATAATTCCACAAACAGAAGAAGACATTACCAAAATTCTTTGGGTAAAAAAGGAATATTTGGGAAATTATTTTTTGAATAGTTTCCCAACGATTATTAGCATTTTGAAACAGGCATAAACTAATTGAATCAATAAAAGGCAGAATAAGAATCTCGAATATTTATCGATTTACTGTAAAAAAATAATTCACTTTAAAATTCTTCAACTTCTTTCGTTAGTACAATAAATTCCAGGTAATTCATTCTTTTATAATAATATTCTTCTTCAAAACCGGCGCTCAAAAAAATTTCTTCGTGCAAAGGATTTACATAAACTACATAAATTTTCCTTTGATTTTTTTTTATCGATGAAAGAATATTTTTTACAACCCGAAGCATGATCACTTCATCAAACGGATTAAAGAAAAAGAAAACAGTATCATTATTTTTGATTGAATAATTTACCGCGTCCTCACAAATAACTTTAAAATCTGTGGATGGAAAAAACGGTTGAATTTTACCAATATTATTTTTAGCTTCTTCACAAAATGCTTGTGAAAATTCAACACCGGTTATTTTTTTGAAACCATAATGTGCAGCAACGACGAGAATCCTTCCTTTGCCCGAACCGTAATCAACGAGACTATTATTGGCATGTTCATTCCGGAGATATTCAAATGCTCTTTCGATCAAAAAATAATTTGTACCCTGGTAGATTGAAGCATGTTTTAGGTTATCGCTTTCTATAATCTGATGTTTGAAATTGTCAACTTCAACCGTTTTAATCCGGTACTTTCTTTCACCCGTTATTTCGTGATAAATTGTAAAAATTGCAAGTCTTATATTCCAGTTTTTGGCAATAAAATAAAAATATTTCAGGTAATAAAATGATTTCATTAAAATAATAAATTATGCAGTTGCATACTCAGAAAGTCTGATATCAATTACTTTCAATTGGAGATTTGTTTCGCCATTCCATTCATTCTCATCAATCGTATAAACCATGTCAATAGGTTCATTCATTTCTAATAGCGGAAACTTTTCCGCCATATTGAAACCGATTCCAGTCAGTGTGATATCATCATTTTTTACCACGAAACGAATGTGCTGACCTTTTAAAATCTTTGACCAGGAAGTGTTCCAAACATTTTTGGTGATGAAAACGGGTCTCATATTTTCAGGACCGTAAGGTTCCATCTGCTCAATTATTTTATAAAAAGATTTATTTACACTTTTGAAACCAATATTTACATTGATGGCTAATTCAGGTATCAGCAAATATGGATCAATACTCGATGAAACAGTTTCTTCAAATTTTTTACTAAACGCTTCTACATTCTCAGGTAACATAGACATTCCTGCTGCAGCAAAGTGTCCACCATAACCAATCAGATGCTCACGACAAGCATGAATTGCTTCGTATAAATTGAATCCAGGAATGCTCCTTGCACTTCCTCCAACTATTTTTCCACCTAAGGTCAGAACAACCGTAGGACGATAGTAAGTTTCAATTAATCTACTTGCAACAATCCCTACAACACCTTTGTGCCATTCCGAATTGAATACTACGGTCGTATTCCTTGAAATCATTTTTGGATCATTTGCAATCATAGACAATGCTTCTTCTGTAATAGCCTGGTCAGCATCTTTCCTTTCTTTATTATCGCTATGTAACATTTCAGCAAACTGCATTGCTTTTTCATAATCATCCTCAATAAACATTCGGACTGCTTTCTTTGCATCGTCCATGCGTCCAGCTGCATTTACCCGTGGTGCAATGATAAATACCACGTTGTTTATGGAGAAATATTTTTCAACTTTGCTTAATTTAATCAACGCTTTTATTCCGGCGCATGGTAACGAATTCAGTCTTTTTAATCCGTAAAAAGCAAGAATACGATTCTCCCCTGTTATTGGCACAATATCGGCGCCAATTGCGGTAACCACCAGATCAAGATAACATACATATTCATTTTCAAGCAAGCCCAGCCGTTGACAAATTGCTGTAATTAATTTGAACCCAACACCACAGCCACAAAGGTCTTTGAAAGGATAAGTGCAATCTTTTTGTTTGGGGTTCAAAATGGCGATTGCTGGTGGTAATTCATCATCTGGTAGATGATGATCACAAACGATAAAATCCAAATCAAGCGTACCTGCATAAGTAACCAGGTCAACAGATTTGATCCCGCAATCAAGCGAAATAATCAAATCGAAATTATTTTCTTTTGCGAAATCAATTCCCTGTTTACTGATACCGTATCCTTCCCGATAACGATGTGGAATATAAAAATCAATATTCTGCTCTTTATAAATTTTCTTCAAGAAACGATACATCATTGCAACAGATGTAGTTCCATCAACATCATAATCTCCGAATACGAGAATTTTTTGATTATTATTAACCGCGAATAAGATTCTGTCAACCGCTTTCCCCATATCCTTCATTAGGAAAGGATCATGAAGCTGAGAAAGTAATGGTCTGAAATAATTTTTTGCTTGTTCAAACGAATCAATACCTCTCTGTACAAGAATATTACAAAGTGGTAAACTTATGGATAAAGATTTATGTAAATTCTCAATTTTATCTTTATCTGTTTCTAATATTTTCCATCTTTTTTCCATTATAAAGCAGTAGTAAAAAATTTCTATTTAACGAAAAATCATAGTAAATAAACAAATTAATAGATTTTAAATTTTGGCATTGTACATATATCCCGACATCAATATTTTCGATCCGTAGTATACCGGACCAATTCTTCCAAACCCTTTCTAATATCGCTTTCAGGGAATTCAAATAATATAGACAAAGCCTGATCGCGATACTCAATCATTTTTTTATTTGCGTAATCAATCCCTCCGGATTCAATAACTTTTTGCAAAACATATTTTATTTTTTCAGGATTTTTATTTTCATTTTTTACAATATAAATAATTTTTCTTTTTTCAACAGCATTTACATTATTGAGGGTGTAAATAAGCGGCAACGTCAATTTTTTTTCCTTCAAATCATTTCCCGTTGGTTTCCCTACATCATCGCTTCCGTAATCAAACAAGTCATCTTTTATTTGGAAAGCAATTCCCGTTTTTTCGCCAAAAATTTTCATTTTTTCAGTAATTTGCTCATCGTTACTCGAGCTCCATGCACCTACAGCGCAAGCTGATGATAATAGGGATGCAGTTTTACTTCTTATTATTTCAAAATAAATTTCTTCTTTTAAGTTTAATTTCCGGGCTTTTTCGATTTGCAATAATTCGCCTTCGCTCATTTGTTTTACTGCTTCTGATAAAATATGCAAATGTTTAAAATCGCCGGCATCTGTTGAAAGAAGAAGTCCTTTAGAGAGTAAGTAATCGCCAACCAGAACAGCAATTTTATTTTTCCATAACGCATTTATAGAGAGAAAACCTCTTCTTTCCAAAGACTCATCGACAACATCGTCATGAACAAGTGTGGCCGTGTGAAGTAACTCAACCAATGCAGCTGCTCTATAGGTAGATTCATTAACTGTTCCATGCAGTTTAGCGCTTAAGAAAACGAACATCGGCCGAAGCTGCTTACCTTTTCTCTTGATAATATATTTCATTATCCTGTCCAGCAAAGGAGTCTGGCTTTTTACAGATTCAGCAAATTTCTGTTCGAAAGTTGCTAACTCTGTCGCGATAAGATTTTTTGAAAATTGCATTCTATAACAAAAAGGGCAATTTAAGACAGAAATGAATACATTAAATAATATGGCTAAAATTTGAAAAAATATTCTTTCTTCAGCACAATATTTTTTATAAATAAGAGTTTCTTGTAATTAAGGTATAAGTTTACAAAATTGTAAGAATATATAAATGTCTCAAAATCTAATAATTTGCTAAAAAGAATTTGAATTTTGAGTTCAGTTCGATATTTTTGCGCTTTAAAAAGTTATTACAGAAAACATTAATCAAAAAGTTATGTCAACAAAAAAGTTTAAATTACTGTTAATGGGGATTTTCTTCCTACTATCCCTTGGTGCTTTTGCACAAGATACAGGAGTATACGATATTTATGATTCCAGTGTTATATCCCCAAAAGGACAAGCACAGCAAAACGAATTCATGAATAACACTTATGATTTTCCTGCAAAACCCCGTAACCAAACAGAAATAGGGATTTCAGGTGGTATGTTTTCAGTTAGTGGCGACGTGGCTTCTAAGCTGCCTACGGGCGGATTTGGAATACATGTACGTAAAGCGGTTGGCTATATTTTCTCTTTAAGAATGCAATATCTATATGGCGCTGCAAAAGGGTTAGATTGGAAGCCTTCTGTTGGCTATACCAATAATCCTGCATGGTCAAATTATACAGCGCCTTCTCCTGTTTATTATAATTACCGCGCACATGTACAAGACCTTTCATTACAAGGACTTTTTTCTTTGAATAATGTACGATTTCATAAACAAAAAACCGGAATGGTTCTTTATGGCGGTGTAGGTATCGGCGCTACAATCTATGATACTAAAGTAAATGCTTTAAACGGCTCAGCTCCTTATGATTTTTCTTCTATATCTAATTCAGGATATACTAACAGAAAGGATATTCGTAAAGCTTTAAAGGACAAATTAGACGACAGTTATGAAACAAATGCTGATAACAATAATCAAAACGGACCGAGATTATTTGGTCAGAATTTAAGACCTTCAGGAACAGTTATCGGAGGTATCGCATTTAAACTTGGTAAACGCGTAAATCTTGCTATTGAAGATAGATTAACTCTGGTTAAAGATGATTTATTAGATGGTCAACGTTGGCAGGAACGCCCCGTAGGCGATCCTGTTTTGACAGGTAATTTTGATACATACAATTACGCATCAATTGGACTTAACTTCAATGTAGGATCAAAGGGAGTTCAACCTCTATGGTGGATTAACCCACTTGATTACGCATACAGCGAAATTAACAATCCTAAACACATGAAGATGCCAAAACCTGTATTTGATGATGCGGACGGTGATGGTATCGTAGATCAACTTGACAGAGAACCTAACACTCCTGCCGGTTGCCCTGTTGATAGCCATGGCGTTTCAAGAGATACAGATGGTGATGGCGTTCCGGATTGTAAAGACAAACAACTGATTACTCCAACAGAATGTCAACCCGTTGATGCTGATGGCGTTGGTAAATGTCCAGATCCTGAATGTTGTAAAACTTTAGCTGCACAGGCAAGTGCTTGCAACATTGGCGACCTTCCAAGTATTTCATACAAAAACAGAAGCAATAGCTTAAGTAGCGATGCAAAAGCAATGTTAGCAACTGTCGCTTCAAAATTGAAGAACAGTGCATCATGCTCAATCACTGTTACAGGTTATCCTGCTGCATCAAAAGCATCACAAGCTCTCTGCAACAAAAGAGTAGATGCTATCAAGGCTTACTTGACAGAAAAAGAAGGGATAAGCGCTGATCGTATTACTACAAATTGTGAAGTTGGTGGTGGGGATGCGAACACAGTAGATATAAAAACTAATTAAATACTTTTTGTTCAATGAAAACCCTTCCCAAAACTGGGAAGGGTTTTTTTTATTCAATTATCAAAATATTAACTACGGCGATTTTGCATACAGTTAATTTAAATTCATTTTTGTTTAAATTCACTTAATTTTGCGGCTCTTTATGAAGTTATTTGCAGTTTTATTGATCGTACCATTCATCATGCTTTCAGGATGCAGCAACCAGTTTACAAAAGTTCTTAAAAGCACTGATTACGAATATAAATTAAAGAAGGCGGATGAATATTATGTAAATAAGAAATTCAAATATGCTGAACAATTATACCAGGAGTTGTTTCCTGTTTTTAAAGGCTCAGATAAGTTTGAAGAATTATATTATAAATATGCCTATTGCTCGTATTATCAGAAGAATTATGTAGAGGCTGAAAATCTTTTTAAAGGATTTTTAGGAGTATTCCCAAACAGCAGCAGGGCTGAAGAAATTGCTTATATGCATTCCTTCACTTTTTATAAACAATCTCCGAATGTACAATTGGATCAGACCAATACAACTAAATCAATCGGAATGATGCAAAGTTTTATTAGTTCTTATCCTAATTCTGCGAGGGTTGCGGATGCCAATTCAATAATCGCAAAATGCAGAGCTAAGCTGGAAGAAAAGGATTATTTAGCAGCCAAATTATATTATAATCTTCAAATGTATCAGGCTGCTGGAATCGTTTTCACCAATCTTATGAATTCATATCCTGAATCTGATAAAGGCGCTGAGTATATGCTGATGGCTGTAAAATCGTATTATGAATTCGCTAAACTAAGTGTTTTTGATAAGCAGGAAGAGAGATATACCAAAGTAGCTGCAGAATATTTTGATTTCGCAGATCGTTATCCAGAAAGCGAATTATTGAAAGAAGCCGAAAATTATAAAAACCTAAGTCAAAACAATATTAAACAAATACAAAATGAGCAAATTAAGACGCCAGCAGAACGCTAATACCAGTAATGTTGTTGAAACTCAAAACCTGATTGATGTAAAAGACAAAACAGGTAATTTGTATGAATCAATTACTGTCATTGCTAAAAGAGCTAACCAGATCAATATTTCTATCAAAGAAGAATTGCATAATAAACTGGAAGAATTTGCAAGCCATACAGACAGCCTGGAAGAAATTCACGAGAATAAAGAACAGATTGAGATTTCAAAAGCATATGAAAGAATGCCCAACCCTGCACTTCTGGCTACCGCCGAATTTATGGAAGATAAAATTTATTATCGCAGAAACGAAGACAATCTTTTTGATTAAACTCAAACATTTTCACAAAAAATGATAATTTTAATGGCGGCTTGTTCCGCCATTTTTAATTAATAGTATCTTTCAGTAAAATAATTTAATTGTGATTGAAGGGAAAAAAATCTTACTCTGTATAACGGGTAGTATTGCAGCATATAAATCTGTATTATTAGTTCGTTTACTGATAAAATCCGGAGCCGAGGTAAAAGTGATCATGACCAAAAGCGCAAAAGATTTTGTTTCCCCACTTACTTTCTCTACACTTTCAAAAAATGAAGTTTTTTCTGATTTATCTGTAGAAGGCAACTGGATAAATCATGTAATATTGGGCAGATGGGCTGATGTAATGCTTATTGCGCCCGCTTCCTGCAATACGATTGCAAAAATGGTCAATGGGATTTGTGATAATCTTTTGCTAGCCGTTTATTTGTCATCCAAATGCCCTGTTTTAATTGCCCCGGCTATGGATGAAGATATGTGGCAACATCCGGCCACTCAAAAAAACATTCGTGAACTTCAGCAAAATGGACATAATTTCCTGCCGGTAAATTGCGGCGAATTGGCCAGTGGGTTGCACGGCGAAGGAAGGATGTCCGAACCAGAGGAAATCATGAAATATCTCGAAGATTTTTTTGTAAAAGAATCAACACTCAAAGGTAAAAAAGTATTGGTAACAGCAGGACCAACTTATGAAGCATTTGACGCTGTTCGATTCATTGGCAACCATTCCTCTGGGAAAATGGGTGTTGCAATTGCAGAAGAATTTTTAGCAAGAGGTGCAGATGTCAAATTGATTTTAGGGCCATCACAAATCAATGTAGATAAAAAAATAAAAACCGAAAGAATAACCTCTGCAAAAGAAATGTACGAAGCCTGTATGAAAAGTTTTGATTCATTTGATATTATTGTAATGGCTGCTGCTGTTTCCGATTATACACCAAAGAATAAAACGGAAAGTAAAATAAAAAAAGGGAGCAATGGTCTTTTGATTGAATTAATTCAAACAAAGGATATTTTATATGAAGCAGGAAAATTAAAATCAGAACTACAAACACTTGTAGGTTTTGCTTTGGAAACAGATGATGAAAAAGAAAACGCTTTGAAAAAATTATCGAAAAAAAATGCAGATTTGATTGTGTTGAATTCATTAAATGATGAAGGTGCGGGCTTCGGATTTGACACGAACAAAATCACTATTATTGACAGAAATCAGCACGAATACGATTTTCCTTCAAAAACAAAAAAAGAGTTAGCTGCCGATATCATTAATACAATCATTCAATATAGAAATGAATAAGATTTTCCTTTTTATTTTTTATGTTTTTTTAACTTCCTCATTGGGCGCACAGGAACTCCGTGCCAGAGTAAGCGTTATCAGCAACCGGGTTGGAAATAACGTTGATAAAAAAACTTTCCAAACGCTACAAACAGCGCTTAATGATTTTGTAAATAATAGGAAATGGAGTATGGATACTTATAAGGCAAATGAAAAAATTGATTGCAGTTTTTTATTAAACCTTGAATCCACAGGTGATGCGGATGTTTACAAAGCTTCCTTAACCATTCAATCTGGCCGACCGGTTTTTAATTCTTCATATGTTTCTCCCGTCATCAACTACCAGGATAATGATGTAATTTTTAGATACATCGAATTTCAACAATTAGAGTTCAATGATACCCGGGTTTCCGGCACCGAGCCGCTTGTATCAAATCTTACTGCAATTTTTGCTTATTGGATCGATATGGTTCTTGGTTTTGACTACGATTCATTTTCTCCAAGAGGCGGTAATATATACTTCCAAAAATCACAGAATATCGTGAATAATGCGCCAGAAGGAAGAAACATTTCAGGATGGAAAGCATTTGATGGAACCCGCAACAGGTATTGGTTGGCAGAAAATTTACTCAATAGTAAGTACACGATTTTTCATGACGCCATTTACGGTTATTACCGTCTTGGGATGGATAAGCTTTACGATCAGGAAGCAATCGCACGAACTCAAGTATTGAATGTGCTTAATCTGCTAAATACATTTAATCTGCAAAATTCGAACACCATGATCCTTCAATTTTTCTTCCAGGCAAAAACGCAGGAATTAATTCAGATTTTTACAAAAGCAAACCCCGCGGATAAGTCTAAAGCTCTGGACTTTCTAAAAAAACTTGACGTTACTTCAGCGACAAAATATCAGGATCAATTGAAATGATGAAAAATTTATTCGGATTATTATTTTTATCGATAATTATTTCCTGTGATTCAGGAAATAAGCCTCCCTCAAATATTATTCAACCTAAAGAAATGCAAAGCATTTTATGGGATGTGATGCGCGCGCAAACGCTCGCAAATGAAATCGCCATCAAAGATTCTTCTATTAATACTGTGGCAAAAACTAACCTCTTTTCTGTGAAAATATTTAAAATCCATAAAACAGATTCCACCACATTTAGTAACAGTTATTCCTGGTATATCAAACATCCTGATATATTAAAGCTTATCTTTGATAGCCTCTATGTACAAAAAGAAAGAGTACATATCATTGAGGAGAAAAGAATAGAACAGCTTCCATTAAAAATAAAATAGTTTGGAATGAATAAAGTTTACAAAAATGCAGATGAGGCACTTGATGACATTCAGGATGGAAATATAATCATGTTGGGTGGCTTCGGATTATGTGGCATACCTGAAAACTGCATAGCTGCATTAGTGAAAAAAGGAGTTAAAGAACTCACTTGTATTTCAAATAATGCAGGCGTTGATGACTTCGGGATTGGATTATTATTAAAAAAGAAGCAATTAAAAAAAATGGTCGCTTCATACGTTGGTGAAAACTCAGAATTTGAAAGACAACTATTGAGCGGAGAACTTGAGGTAGAATTAATTCCTCAGGGAACACTTGCAACAAGATGCATGGCATCGGGTTATGGAATGCCAGCGATTTTTACTCCGGCTGGAGTTGGAACCGAAGTAGCTGAAGGCAAAGAATCCAGGACATTCAATGGCAAAGAATATTTAATGGAATATGCTTTTGATGCCGATTTTGCTTTAGTTAAAGCCTGGAAAGGAGATACCGCTGGTAATTTGATTTATAAACAAACTGCAAGGAATTTTAATCCCATGATGGCCATGGCTGGAAAAATTACCATCGCAGAAGTTGAGGAATTAGTAGATGCAGGTGAACTAAATCCAAATGAAATACATACACCCGGTATTTTCGTCCATCGTATTTTCAAAGGAAATCTATTTGAAAAAAGGATCGAGCAAAGAACAACCCGGTAACTGTCACCTCAGCCAAATTATAATTCTCACTTAATCATGTTAGACAAAAATCAAATAGCACAACGAATTGCAAAAGAATTAAAAGATGGATTTTATGTAAATCTTGGAATAGGAATTCCGACATTAGTTGCAAACTACATTCCTCAAGGAATAAACGTAACGCTTCAATCAGAAAACGGTTTGTTAGGAATGGGGCCGTTTCCATTGGCCGGTAATGAGGATCCGGATCTGATAAATGCCGGAAAACAAACCATCACTACCCTACCCGGCTCTGCATTTTTCGATAGCGCCATGAGCTTTGGAATGATAAGAGCTGGCAAAGTAGATTTAACCGTTCTTGGTGCAATGGAGGTTAGTGAAAATGGGGATATAGCCAGTTGGAAAATTCCTGGGAAAATGGTAAAAGGGATGGGCGGAGCGATGGATCTAGTAGCCAGTGCAAAAAATATTATTGTTGCTATGATGCATACGAATCCGAAAGGGGCTTCCAAACTGTTAAAAAAATGTAATCTTCCTCTAACCGGAATAAACTGTGTAAAAAAGATTGTAACGAATCTAGCGGTTATTGAAGTAACGAAAAACGGTTTTAAGCTATTAGAAAAAGCACCAGGAGTCTCAGTAGAAGAGATAAAAAATAAAACACAGGCCGAACTTATTATAGAAGGAGAAATACCCGATATGCAAATTTAATCTCAAATCAGTCTAATCTATCAGCGAATTTTTCATGGCAAAGAAAACAAGGCCCACAGAATTTTTTACTCCGAAGCGTTCCATAAGTCTATCTTTTATCGCTTCGACTGTACGTGCACTAATTTCCATTTTTTGGGCAATTTCATGGGCAGTATATTCCATACAAACCAGAGATAAAACCTCTTTTTCTCTTTCACTTACAACGATTTGATTGTTCAGATTCGGATTGAATTTTTGCTTCGCATAATTCTTTTTAATCAAAACACGATTCACAAAGTTGTTGAGATAAAAACCGGTAGTCATGACATCCATAATCCCTTGTTTTATCTCAGCCGGTTCTGTACTTTTTAATAAATAACCATTTGCACCACTGTCCATCAAATGGCCGACAAACCGTTCGTCTTCGAACATAGTTAATATTAGAATTCTTATCTGTGGAAAATGTTTATTTAGAAACTTCGTTGTTTCAATTCCGTCTTTGATAGGCATTTTTAAGTCCATGAGCACAATATCAGGTTGTTCCAATTCAATCCCTTTGATAAGTTCCTCTCCGTTTTCTGCTTCTAAGATAAATCGAATGTTGTGATAAGCTTTCAATGAAAGAATTACTCCTCTCCTAAAAATTTTATGATCATCAGCTATGGCTACATTAATAATTTCGGGGGTCATATTTTGATAGCTTAAAGGCAAAAGATAAGGAAAAAAAATAAAAACCGAAGAATTTATTTGATTGATTCTCTTGGCACCTCAATGGTAACTTTGTAATAGGTGTGGGTATTATCAATTTCAAAGAAGATTTTTCCTTTCAATACCCTTATCCTGCTTTGAATATTTTTCAAGCCCAATCCGGTAGAATTGTTCTCCATCTTTTCAAAATCCTTTTGAAGAATTCCTTTTCCATCATGATGAATGCGAAAGTACACAATATTCTCTTGCGCATTCTGAGTAAGATGAATAAATCCTGCACTGCTGTGTTTAATGATATTTGTTACTAATTCCTGCACGATACGAAATACCAGCAATTCCTGTTCATCATTTAGCCGTTGCCGATTATCATGAAAACGTGCGCTGGCATTGATAACGCCGGAACCATTAATTTTATCGAACAAATCTTTGACAGCTGCTTCAAGTCCGAAATTCTTTAACGTGGGCGGCATCAGGCTATGCGATATATTTCTGATCAGTTGAATACTGTCATCAATGATTTGTTTGGCACTAAAAATTGCTTGTAGCTGAACTGCCGGTTCCTGGTGAATTAAGTTTTCATTTAAATAAAGCCTTGCAGTAGCCAGCAGTGGTCCTGCATCGTCGTGGAGATCAGCGGCAATTCTTTGTCTTTCTTCTTCCTGGAATTGGATAGAAGCACGCAGAAGCATCTGTTGACGCTCTTCTTCCATCTTTTGGATCTGCTTATTGAAACGTATAATCCTTCGTTGGTGAAAGACTACAACAGACACCAAAGTAATTGCCATGAAAAACATTCCAAGCGTACCTAGAACCAAAACACTTGAAATACCCAATGTAGCTTTAACCTGTAAAAGAAACATTTAGTTAGGTGAATTAATTTGTTTATGAATATATATATGATCATCTAATTCAATAGAAAGTTTATTTTCCTTTTTTATTGAATTATTCAATCGCATGGTCATTGCCACGCATAATAACAGGTTTTTCAGAATATTGAATGATATATTTATGACAAAATATTGCTTTTGAAAAGATACACTATCTTTCATGCCTGCCGTCATGATATATAAAAAGAAAGTACCACAAAAGTAAATAAGAAACGTGATGACCACCCAAAAATTGAAAGTCGAATAGACCAGTGTGCTATTGGAGTCTTTCAGTTGACTGAATAAATAGGCAATACAAAGTAAAATGATAACAATAGATTCTATTCCTATTGTGAATGAGTCGAATTCTTTGGCTTCAGAAATAAAAAGCAAATCAATAAAGGCAAAAATTATAAAACCGATCCAAATAAAGGGAACTATCTTTTTTACAAGATTTTTTGAAAATATTAAATAAATGAAATAGCAAAAAAAGGAATACTCGAAAATGGTGAATGCATAAAGCAAAAACATAAAATTCTCACTTTGTATTTTTTGTAGATAAAAACTAACTCCTTCATTAACAATACAATAAAGTATATAAAATAAAACTACCCTTAGCGCTTTACTTTTACTATT
>JBDTKF010000129.1:0-13944 GCA_039935455.1 Ginsengibacter sp. | reverse complement strand
GCATCGGTCGGGCAAGCATCAATGCATTTGGTGCAAGTACCACAATAATCTTTAATAAACGGATTATCCGTTTCCAGCTCAAGATCGGTGATCAAAGTAGCAATAAAGAAAAATGAGCCGTCGTTTTTTGTAATCAAATTCCCATTTTTACCAACCCACCCCAAACCGCTTTTTACCGCCCAACTTCTTTCCAAAACCGGTGCACTGTCTGTAAACCCACGTCCATTAATATCACCAATATTTTCTTTCAATATGTTTAGAAATGCCTTCAACTTGCTTCTGATCACTTCGTGATAATCTTTGCCGAAAGCATATTTCGAAATCTGAGGGACATCCGGAATTTGTTTTGGAGAAGGGAAATAATTCAATAACAAAGTAATAACTGATTTTGCATCGGGAACCAATTTGGTAGGATCCGTTCTTAAATCGAAATAGTTTTCCATGTAAGCCATCTTCCCGTTGAACCCTTTATTCAGCCATAATTCCAGCCGCTTTGCTTCTGCATCAAGTTTTTCTGCTCTTGCAATTCCACAATAATCAAAACCCAGCGAGTAAGCTGTTGATTTCACAAATGAAGCATATTCCGATTTTATCAGCATAACGTTGCAAAAATACCATAGCTATCCCAGATTTTATAAGCTGAAAAAATTGCATACAAAACGTATTCAGTCTGCATTTGCGTCATGCTTATTGCAATAAACACGACAGAATCTTACACAAT
This sequence comes from Ginsengibacter sp., assembly GCA_039935455.1. Taxonomy (GTDB): domain Bacteria; phylum Bacteroidota; class Bacteroidia; order Chitinophagales; family Chitinophagaceae; genus Ginsengibacter. The sequence continues at coordinate 13,223 of JBDTKF010000129.1, read as the reverse complement.
TTCAGCTTGGATTAAAATTTGTGCAACATATCTCAAATCATCTAAATTCGATTTATGAATCCGAGTAATCTAACCATAAAGTCACAGGAAATTTTTCAACAAGCTCAACAAATTGCTTTCAATGAAAAAAATCCAAACATTGAAGTGGAACATCTGCTGAAAGCTTTGCTGACTGAAGAAGATAGTCCTGTGGATTTTCTTTTGAAAAAGAACAATGTGAATGTAAATTTTGTAGAAAGCAAATTGGACGAAAGTATTCGTAAACTCCCAAAGATCAGTTCAGGTGAACCGGCACAGGTTATGAGCCGCGATATGAATAATGTATTGCTGCGCGCAGCTTCCACTTTAAAAACTTTCGGCGATGAGTTTGTAAGTGTCGAGCATTTATTGCTGGCAACTCTGCAAGGGAATGACAATGCTGCTAAAATTTTGAAGGATGCGGGCTTAACTGAAAAAGATTTGATTGCTGCAATAAAAGATTTAAAAAAAGGTTCCACAGTTTCTTCGCAAACTTCAGAAGTGCAATTCAATGCGTTGAATAAGTATGCTAAAAATCTTAATGAACTCGCAAGAAGTAATAAGTTGGATCCTGTTATCGGACGTGATGAAGAAATCAGAAGAACGCTGCATATTTTGTCAAGAAGAACAAAAAATAATCCGATCCTTGTTGGTGAGCCGGGGGTAGGTAAAACCGCTATTGTAGAGGGTTTAGCCAACCGGATTATCAGTGGGGATGTTCCGGAAAACCTAAAATCAAAAATAATTTTCGCGCTGGATATGGGCCAGCTAATTGCCGGGGCAAAATACAAAGGAGAATTTGAAGAAAGGTTGAAATCGGTGATAAAAGAAGTGGCTGATAGCGACGGAGAAATAATTTTATTCATCGATGAAATACATACATTGGTTGGGGCCGGTGGCGGCGAAGGCGCAATGGACGCGGCTAATATTTTGAAACCTGCTTTAGCCCGTGGTGAACTCAGAGCAATCGGTGCAACAACTTTGAATGAGTATCAAAAATTCTTTGAAAAAGACAAAGCGCTGGAAAGAAGATTCCAACGAATTATGGTGGATGAACCTGGTGTTGAAGATGCAATTTCAATTTTAAGAGGATTAAAAGACCGGTATGAGACGCATCATCATGTACGCATAAAAGATGAAGCCATCATTGCAGCTGTTGAATTATCAAACCGGTATATAACCGATCGTTTTTTACCGGACAAAGCTATCGACCTGATTGATGAAAGTGCTGCCAAGCTCAGGCTTGAGATGAATTCAATGCCTGAAGAATTGGATAATCTTGAAAGACAGATCCGCCAACTGGAAATTGAAAGAGAAGCAATTAAAAGAGAAAAGGACGAAGTAAAATTAAAAGAATTAAATACCGAAATTTCCAATCTTTCGGTGCAACGCGACACGTTTAAAGCGAAATGGCAACAGGAAAAAGAATTGGTTGAAAAAGTGCAGAATGCAAAAGCAGAAATGGAAAACTTAAAAATGGCAGCTGAAAAAGCAGAGCGTGAGGGCGATTATGGGAAGGTAGCTGAAATTCGTTATGGCAAACTTCAAAACCAGGAAAGACTGATTGCCGAATATACTGTTGAACTTGAAGAGATCAGCGAAAAAAGATTATTGAAAGAAGAGGTTGATGCAGAAGATATTGCAGAAAGTGTAGCAAAAACAACTGGAATTCCGGTGAATAAAATGTTGCAAAGTGAAAAAGATAAATTGCTCAATCTGGAAGATGAACTACACAAACGAGTTGTTGGTCAGGAGGAAGCGATCGAAGCAGTTGCGGATGCAGTACGTAGAAGTAGTGCAGGCCTACACGATCCAAGAAAGCCAATCGGTTCTTTTATTTTTCTGGGGACAACCGGAGTGGGTAAAACAGAATTGGCAAAAGCATTAGCAGAATATTTATTTGATGACGATAGTATGATGACCCGGATAGATATGAGTGAATACCAGGAAAAACATTCTGTAAGCAGGTTGGTTGGAGCACCTCCTGGATATGTTGGTTATGAAGAAGGTGGCCAACTAACGGAAGCGGTTAGACGAAAACCTTACAGTGTAATCTTATTGGATGAAATCGAAAAAGCACATCCGGATGTATTTAATATTTTATTGCAAGTTCTGGATGATGGCAGGTTAACCGATAACAAAGGACGTTTGGTGAATTTTAAAAACACGATCATCATCATGACCAGCAACATGGGCAGCCAGATTATACAGGCGAATTTTGAAAATATCACTGAACTAAACAAAGAAGAAGTTGTAGAAAACACAAAACGGGAAGTAATGAATCTTCTAAGGCAAACTATTCGTCCAGAGTTTTTGAACAGAATTGATGAAGTGATCATGTTTCAGCCATTATTGATAAATGATATCAAAGAGATCATTAGAATTCAATTGAACGATTTGAAAAAACAATTGGCAAAAAACGGCGTTTTACTTGAGTTTACAGACTATGCACTTGATTATCTTGCTGAAAATGGGTTTGACCCACAGTTTGGAGCACGGCCTTTGAAAAGATTGATTCAAAAACAAATTATCAACCAGCTAAGTAAAAAATTATTGAGTGGAAATATTGATAAAACCAAATCTGTACTGGTGGATGTCTTTGACGGAACTGTTGTTTTTAGAAATGAAAACATCACAAAGGATACAGGAATCGTTCAAAATATTAATTCGTAAAAATTTTTTAGGGAACCGGACAAATGATCCGGTTCTCTTTTTTTTGAATTACTTCAAGAAACCTTTAATTAGTATTTACAAAATAATAAATATTGATCCTGCATTACAACAACCTCATTAATGGGTACCAATTGTTTGCTTCTTATCTAACTTCTCAGCGGCATCTTTATGAAACAATATTTTTATCAGGAAGATTACCGCTGTGGCTGCGAAGATTCCTCCAATTATCCAATTCATTAAGCTTTGATTTCCATTTAATTTCTGGACGATCCATTTACCTCCGAAAATAAAAACGCAATTACCCAGGAGTGTTCCCAGCCCGATGCCAACGATATAAAAATTATAAAACGAGTTTTTTGGAAGAAGAATGTTTTTGGTAAACAAAACCGCGCTCCAACCAAACCAAAAGGGAATTTGCATTGGACTTATAGCGCTCAACATGACTCCCAAAAAAAAACGATTAATATTATTGTTGAGCATGATGTTTTTTGCATGTTGAGGTTGCATCGCGGCAACAAAACTGCCAACAGCCAATGCGATTACGATCAGAAGCGCAATCCATTCCATCCAACGGAATATCCTTTTTTGTTTGCGCACCCAATTGATTCCGACTAATGAAATACGCACATATACCATTTCAACCAACAATGAACCCAATGAAAAATAAACCGCATTCCTGATACTCTCCTGAACGCTGATCTGCATGGCAGCGACATTTAAAGTACCTAAAGGAAGCGACCCTAAAAAGCTTATGATCAAACCCCAAAAGAATATTTTTACCAATCGCATAAAGGTTATTTCTTATTGGCCGAAACCGATAAAGACACCACTACTTTACTGCTCAAAACCATATTTTTTTCTCCCAGGCCAAAATCAGTTCTGTCCAACTCAAAGCCACCTGTAAATAAATAATTGTTATTTACTTTTTTTACCTGAAAAGGAAAAGACACCGGCTTCGTAACTCCCTTAATCGTAAGATTGCCATTAAAATAATAATAGCCGCCCAATGTTTTATTGGTCTTGCTTATTTTAGAGGAAACTATTCTTATAACGGGAAATTCACTTGCATCAAAATACTCGTTGCTTTTGAGGCTTTTATCCCGGATTTCATTATCAGTATCAATGGTTGATACCGCTACAGTTACATTAAATTTTGATTGAGTGAGGTTTTCAGGATTGAAGTAAATCTCCCCTTTTAGATCTTTAAGATCGCCACCAGTGTTGATTCCAAAGTTTTTTATAACAAAATGGATTTTACTTTCCGAGTCAACTGGCGTATAATGTTGCGCGCTTACATTGATAGAAATGAAAAGCATTATGGCCAAAATATTTTTCCACATTTTCATAGTTTTAAGTTAGCAAGTTGTCGCATTTTCAGGAGATTTCCTTATCTGCTTTATTAATTAATTTAAAATATTTTCTCGTTTCTTTCATAAAACGAAGTCCTTTTAATAAAGGCCAATATGCAACCCCATGTTTGTGATTGTATTTGCTAATCACATAAAGAATCTTCCAGTGTTTCAGGATTTCTTTCCAGGCACGAAGCAATGTATAGCCTGTATCATAAAAATGATTCGGTTCCGCACCGCATCCATTGTACTCAAGAATTTTAAAGTTCTTACCTAGTTTCAAATCTTCTATGGACTTACACATGATATCATATCTTCCATAAAAAAAGTCATTTATACCCAGACTTATATTATCAAGCATCACAACTAGATCATTGTTAATTTCACAGCTCAAGTCGATGAAAAGTGCGCCACGATTATGATTGCCGGCATAACTCAATATATAGAATTCATCTGCAGGTATGATTTTATCAAAATTTTCTCCATGCTTTGACTTCAATTCATCAATTCTTTTTTTTGCTTTTAAATTCAACATTAAAAGTTCTTGTAAAGTATGGATTCCGTCACCTTTCACCCGTAGGGGCACTTTTTGCAGAAATCCGGTAATATGGCCTTTATTTTCGGAAGGTAACCGATAATAAAACAAGCTAACTTCGACCGGGTAATCAATGAATTCCTGGATAAAGTATTCCGCAGGGATTTTTGAATGATATTCTTTTAAATGTTCTTCGGCTTCAATTTTTCTAAATAAAATTCCTTTTCCACCCACTTCTGGTTTTACAATTAAAGGATACTTGATTCCTGTAATCATAAGTCTTCTTTTTATTTCCCAAAAATCTTCTGATGGTTTCACATTGAAATAAATTGGATAAAATCCGATGGGCAGCAAATCATGCATTTCTTTTTTCGGTTCACCTTCCATGCCTCCGAAAGTCAGTTTAGGATTACTTGGTGTAAAAAACCAAACAGCACGGGAACGGATCATGTACCACACCCACACAGGAGCTATGGGTGCATACAAAATTTTAAAAGGCCACTGTTCCCAGTTTCTTATCTTCTTAAACAATTTTATTCATTTTTTCAACGTGCAAAATTAACTTTAAACAGTTGAAACCGAACCTGTGTATCAAAAATGTTTGTTGTATTTTAGCTGCAAAAATTTAGAAGAAATGCACATTCCAACAATGGCTGAACTGATGGAGGAAGGGAAAAGTCCGGATATCTTATTTTACGTCGGCTGTGCCGGGAGTTATGATCAGCGCGCACAAAAAATAACTAAAGCATTTGCAACTATTTTGAATAAGGTAGGAATAAATTATGCAATTCTTGGAAAAGAGGAATTATGCAATGGCGATCCTGCGAGACGCGCTGGCAATGAATTCCTTTTTCAAATGATGGCCCATCAGAACATGCAGGTGCTTGATGGGTATGGGATAAAAAAGATTGTCACTACATGCCCTCATTGTTTTAATATTTTGAAAAATGAATACCCGGCTTTAGGCGGAAATTATGAAGTCGTACATCATACTGTTTTTCTTCAACAATTGATTGATGAAGGGAAAATAAAAATGAAGGAGATGGGTAGTTTTAAAGGGAAAAAAATTACGTATCACGACAGTTGTTACATTGGCAGGGCTAATAATATTTATGAAGCGCCACGAAAAGTTTTGGAGGCACTTGATGTAGAATTGGTTGAAATGAAACGTTCACGGAGTAACGGATTTTGTTGTGGTGCGGGCGGGTCACAGGTTTTTAAAGAAGAAGAAAAGGGCCATGAAAGAGTGAATGAAGAACGTACGAAAGAAGCCATCGACACAGGCGCAAAAGTAATTGCTTCCAATTGTCCCTATTGTATGATGATGCTTACAGATGGAGTAAAATTCAATAAAAAAGAGGATGAAGTTCAGGTGATCGACTTAGCGGAATTGATCGAAGAAAGCATGCAATGAAATCACTGAAAATTTGTAATAATATACCCTGCTTTTTTAGGAGTAAAGTTTTAATAAAAAAAAATGTCAGAAGATTTGAGTAATTCACATTCCGATAATTTGAAAAATAAACCGGATTTAGAAGAAGAAAAAAATTTGAATTTTATTGAAGAAATAATTGAAACCGATCTTCAATCAGGAAAACACAATCATATTCTAACGCGTTTTCCACCAGAGCCAAATGGTTATTTACACATTGGACACGCGAAAAGTATTTGTTTAAATTTTGGGCTGGCACAAAAATACCAAGGTCACACAAACTTGCGTTTTGATGACACCAATCCAGTAACTGAAGACACAGAATATGTAGAAAGTATTAAGGAAGATATTCATTGGCTAGGATTTGGCTGGAGCAATGAATATTATTCAAGCGATTATTTTGATGAGCTATATTCCTTCGCTGAAACCCTGATCCGCAAAGGGTTGGCTTATGTAGATGACAGTAGTTCTGAAAAAATTGCTGCGGGCAAAGGAACTCCAACAGAGCCTGGAAAAGCAAATGAATACCGCAGCCGCAGCGTCCAGGAAAATCTTCTTCTTTTCGAAGAAATGAAGAATGGAAAATACAAGGATGGAGAAAAAGTATTACGGGCAAAAATTGATATGGCCCATATTAATATGCTGATGCGCGATCCAATCATGTATCGTATCAAACATGCCAGCCATCATCGTACGGGCGATAAATGGTGCATTTATCCAATGTATGATTTTGCACATGGACAAAGTGATAGTATTGAACACATCACTCACAGTATTTGTACATTAGAGTTTGTACCGCATCGTCCCTTGTATAATTGGTTTATTGAAAAATTAGAAATTTTTCCTTCACGCCAATATGAATTTGCCAGGCTCAATATCACTCACACAGTCCTGAGCAAACGAAAATTATTACAGCTCGTAAATGAAGGTTACGTTTCAGGCTGGGATGATCCAAGAATGCCTACCCTATCGGGTTTCAGAAGAAAAGGATACACACCATCCAGCATCAGAAATTTTTGTGAAAAGATTGGCGTAGCCAAACGAGATAATTTGATTGACATTGGCCTTTTGGAATTTTGCATCAGAGAAGAATTGAATCAAACTGCGAATCGGGTAATGGCTATTTTGAATCCTTTGAAACTTATCATCGACAATTATGATGAGAATATTACTGAAAAATTAACAACAGAAAATCTTCCAAACGACCCTCAAAATGTAAGAGAAATTACTTTTTCAAAAGAATTATGGATCGAGAAAGAAGACTTCATGGAGGAACCTGTAAAGAAATGGTTCAGGCTTGCCCCGGGACAAATGGTCCGGTTGAAAAGCGCTTACATCATCCGATGTGAAAGTTTCATAAAAGATGAGCAGGGTGAAATTATCGAGATTCATGCAACGTATCTCCCCGAGAGTAAAAGCCATAACGACACCAGCAATTTGAAAGTAAAAGGGACGATTCACTGGATCAACGCCCGTGATGCCGCTATTGCAGAAGTAAGATTATATGATCATTTGTTTACTGCAGAAAACCCGGCAGCTGAAGAAAGAGATTTTAAAGAATATATCAATCCTGATTCTTTACGGGTTATCGAAAAAGCATTCATTGAACCACATATTCAACATGCAGAGCCTGGAAGTCATTTCCAATTTATGAGAAATGGATATTTTTGTATTGACAAAGATTCGAAGAAAGATCATCTGATTTTCAACAGAACCGTAACGTTGAAAGCAGGCTTCAAAACATCCTAAATCTAAACTATGTTCTCTGATAGTAAACATACAAATTGGTGTCAATTCTATCTTGATAGATAGAATAAAACAGGAACAATGCATTTCGTAGTGTAGAACTTATTCCTCAATAACATTTCATTCTTAGTAAAATGATAATTTTCCAATCACATTTACTACTTGAATAAAAAAGGCACAGATTTTCATGATAATTATGGAATCATAAATACAATTATTATGAGACCAATCTGGACAGGCGCTATTGGCTTCGGTTTAGTAAATATTCCGGTAAAAATTTACAGCGCCACACAATCAAGCAAACTCGATCTTGACATGCTTGATAAAAAAGATCACGCCCATATTAAATATCAGCGTATTAATGAAACAACAGGTAAAGAAGTTCCCTGGGGTAATATTGTGAAAGGTTATAAATATAACAATGGGTATGTAGTTTTGGATGAGAAAGATTTTGAAACTGCGAGCGCTAAAAAAACAAAGACAATTGAGATCTCGGATTTTGTTAAAGAAGAAGAAATCAGCAGCCTGTATTATGAGACTCCTTATTATCTCGAACCTGATAAATCCGGAACACGTCCGTACCAATTATTGTTGAAAGCACTGACCAAAACTAAAAAAGTAGGGATCTCAACTTTTGTGATGAGAAACAAAGAAGCGCTCGCTGTTTTACGTCCAGACAAGAACGTGATTGTGCTGAATAAAATCAGATTCGAAGAAGAGATCAGAGACCCAAATGAGTTGAGCCTCCCTAAAAACACGGAAGTCAAACCTGCTGAATTGAAAATGGCTATTACCCTGATTGATCAGCTAACCGGAAAATTTGATATTTCAAAATATAAAGACAACTATAAAGACGAATTATTAAAATTAGTTGAAGCAAAAGCGAAAGGTAAAAAAATCAAATCACCCGAAATGAAAGTTGTTCACAGCAGAACCAAAGACCTGATGGAACAACTGAAAGCCAGTCTTGACAAACGTAAAAAAGCATCTTAATGGCACTAACACTTTACAACAAAAAAAGGAATTTTAAAGAAACTTCAGAACCCTCCGGCGAGGTTAAAAAATCTCTTTCAAAATTAATTTTTGTGGTTCAACGTCATAAAGCATCCCGGTTGCATTATGATTTCAGAATAGAACTGGATGGTGTTCTGAAAAGCTGGGCAGTACCCAAAGGACCATCTATGAACCCTAAAGATAAAAGGCTCGCTATGATGGTTGAAGATCATCCGTATGATTATAAAGATTTTAGCGGTGTAATTCCTGAAGGAAATTATGGAGCCGGTATCGTTGAAATATGGGATGAGGGCACGTTTGCAGATATAGAAAATTCACCACAAGATCTTGCAGAAAAGAAATTACGTGCCGGATTGAAAAAAGGAGATCTGAAGTTTCAGCTATTCGGAAAAAAATTAATAGGAGAATTTGTACTGGTTAAATTAAAAGGGAACGAAGATAATAGCTGGCTGTTGATCAAACACCGTGATTCGTACGCTGTTGACATAGAGTATAACAGTGAAGCATACACGAAAAAGGATTCACCGATAAATAAATGGCTTATAGAAAATAAAAAGACTGCGAAAAAAAATACAGAAAAATAGAAAGGATAATTAAATTACAACTACCAGGTAATGCTGATTAAGCTAACAAAGAATAGACTTCAGTATCATCGAACGCACCATTGAAGTAAAAATCCTCTTTAAAATAAGCTTCTTTCACAAAACCCGTATTTTTTAAAAGCAATGCTGAAGCAATGTTTTGTGGATTGATCCGTGCTTCTATACTATGCAGTTTCATTTCATTGAATCCGTATCCAATAATTTTCAGAAGTGCCTCTTTTCCCAATCCTTTTTTCCAATAATCGGGTAAGAACATGTATCCAATTTCGGCGCGGTAATTTTCCAAAATCAAATGCCAAAATCCAATTGTTCCGATCATCCTCTCGGGGAACTCTATCAAAGTAATCGCCCAGGCAACTCCCTCATTATTGTCTAAACAATTATTTACAAGATTATAAAAGTCCATCGCTTCATCGATTGATGTGACCAGATTCTTTCCAATAAATTTCATAACATGCTCATTAGATCGCATTTCAAAAATCTGTCCAACATCTTCTTTCTTCAATCGCCGTAATAAAAGCCTTTCCGTTCTAATTTCAGGAAAAGGATTAAAATCTACTTTGAGCATTTCGAATAGTTGATGATTGAAAACTGATCTTCAAAAATACCGGAAAAAATATGATAATTATTCCAGTTTTTGAATGCGTTTAAATGAAATAAAATCAATTCTATAATCGGAGCTTCTATTGGATTAAAAGTTTTTACGGAATAGTAAACGAACAAATATCCACGAATTACAATCTTTTGGTTGGACATTTGTATTTATTTGAAAGTAAATCACAAATCGATGTTCACTCTGAAAAATAATGGTAGCTTACTTCCTGAGTGTATCATTCAATTAAATTAAATAAAGGGCAAATTAATTTTTGCAGAAAAAAATATGAAACTTTTTATAAAAAATATGGTCTGTCCACGATGCATTATGAGTGTTGAAAGTATTTTGAAAGAAAATAAGTTTGATGCAGAATACGTGCGACTTGGCGAAATTGAAATAACGAATACTCCAGATAAAATTCAATTACAAAAATTTTCTGACGATTTAAATAAAGTTGGATTTGAGTTATTGGATGATCAAAAAAAACAATTAATAGAAAAAATTAAAACGCTGTTGATTCAAAAAGTGCAGGAAGGCAAAATCGAATTTCATTTTAGTATTCATACATATATAGCTCAACATATTTTCAAAGATTATTCTTCTATCAGCAAACTATTTTCGCAAGTGGAAGGCATTACGATAGATCAATTTTTTATCCTGCAGAAAATAGAAAAAACAAAAGAATGGCTCATTTATAATGAACTTTCTTTGAGCCAGATTGCGTTCAATCTTGGTTACAGCAGCACGCAACATCTTTCCGGTCAGTTTAGAAAGTTAACCGGCATGACATCCACCAAATTTAAATCTTTGGGAAATGGGCATAGAATCACAATCGACAATCTTTCCCCCATTTAACTATACAACTTTCCCATAATCCTATAAGATTTTAAGAATTATTCCACGGAACTTTACAATTCATTAATAGAGAATTATGGCACAAAGTGATATCGATAAAAAAAAGGAAACGATCAAAAGGGATTTTCCAGTTACCGGCATGAGCTGCGCCTCCTGTGCTGCCAGTGTTGAAGGCACATTGGGAAAAGAACCCGGTGTGATCAACGCTTCAGTTAATTATGCAAATTCTTTTGCTTCGGTTGAATACAATCCTTCTATCGCAGATATAAATCGGTTCAAACAATCTGTTCAAAGTTCAGGGTATGATTTAATTCTTGATGAGGACGAGACCAGCTTAGAAAAATTAGCCGATATAAAAAAAACCAATTACCAGATACTTCGAAAACGCACTACGCTCTCAATCATTTTTTCTGTACCAATTGTTCTGATCGGAATGGTTTTTATGGACATTCCTTTTGCCAATTACATCATGTGGTTTTTGGCAACTCCGGTAGTCCTCATTTATGGAAGACAGTTTTTTATTAACGCGTGGAAACAAGCGAAACATGGTTCTGCTAATATGGATACCTTGGTGGCGTTAAGCACCGGAATTGCTTACCTGTTCAGTGTTTTCAATGTTTTGTACCCACAATTCTGGACGAGTAAAGGACTTGATGCACACGTTTATTTTGAGGCCGCAGCGGTTGTTATCTCTTTTATTTTATTAGGGAAAGTGATGGAAGAAAAAGCAAAATCAAACACTTCTTCCGCGCTAAAAAAACTAATGGGATTACAGCCGAAGACTGTTTTAAAAATCAATGACGATGAATCAGAATCTCTCATAAAAATTTCAGAAGTAAAATCGAACGATCTTTTATTGGTTAAGCCGGGCGATAAAATTCCTGTTGACGGGATTGTTATTTCGGGCAATTCATTTGTAGATGAAAGCATGATTTCCGGCGAACCAATCCCGGTTGAAAAAAGACAGGATGCACCAGTTTTCTCCGGAACCATCAATCAAAAAGGGAGCTTCGTTTTAAAAGCTACAAAAGTCGGCGGAGACACTTTGTTGGCACATATCATAAAGATGGTTCAGGAAGCACAGGGAAGCAAAGCTCCGGTGCAAAAACTGGTAGATAAAATCGCGGCTATATTCGTTCCGGTGGTTATCATAATTGCGGTTCTCTCTTTCATAGCATGGATCATTTTTGGAGGATTGAATGGAGTAACCCACGGATTACTCGCGATGGTAACCGTGCTCGTAATTGCATGTCCTTGCGCACTTGGATTAGCCACTCCGACAGCAATCATGGTGGGTGTCGGTCGCGGTGCGGGGAACGGGATTTTAATAAAAGATGCCGCAGCACTCGAACAGGCAAAAAATATCGATTCGATCATATTGGACAAAACGGGAACTATCACGGAAGGACATCCGGAGGTCGTAGAAATTGCCTGGAAGAATGATGTAAATCTTTCGGATTTAACTTCCGTGTTGTATAGTTTGGAATCAAAATCCGAACATCCACTCGCAGATTCTATTATACAATATTTTCAGTCAAAGAATATAAAAAAAATAAATCCTGAAAGCTTTGAAAGTATCACCGGTGCAGGTGTTTCAGGAATTATTGGTAATAAAGAATATGCTGCGGGTAGTTTTAAAATGATGGAAGAAAAAGGTGTTTCCATCCCCGTAGAATTAAAAAACAAAACAGAAAAATGGCTTAAAGATGCGTTTACTGTAGTATGGTTTGCAGATCATAAAAATGCACTGGCAGCGATTGCAATTGCTGATAAAATAAAAACCACTTCAAAAGAAGCCATCCAGCAGTTACAACGAATGGGAATTGAAGTTTATATGGTTACCGGCGATAACATAAAAACAGCAGCGGCAGTTTCAAGCAAAGTTGGAATCAAGAATTTTAAGGCAGAAACTTTACCGGATGAAAAAGCATCTTTCGTGAAGAATTTACAAGAACAAGGGAAAAAAGTGGCCATGGTGGGTGATGGAATCAATGACAGCCAGGCTTTAGCGCAATCTGACGTCAGTATTGCCATGGGAAAAGGAACAGACATTGCTATGGATGTAGCCACCATGACTTTAATTTCTTCCGATTTAAGACACATTCCAAAAGCAATTCAATTATCTAAAAAAACCGTTCAAGTAATCAGGCAAAATTTATTTTGGGCATTTATTTATAATGTGATTGGAATTCCAATTGCAGCAGGAATTCTATTCCCCTTCACAGGATTTTTATTAAACCCAATGTTTGCAGGAGCCGCTATGGCACTGAGTTCTGTTAGCGTCGTAAGCAACAGTCTACGGTTGAAATTTATTAAATTATAAACTAAAAAAATCAATTCAAAATGAAAAAATATCAGTTCAAGACAAATATCATGTGCAACTCTTGCATTGAAAAAGTAACAC
>JBDTKF010000128.1:0-5422 GCA_039935455.1 Ginsengibacter sp. | reverse complement strand
CATGCGTGTTCACAAATATTTGCACATTTCCGTTTCTGAATTTCCAACCTATTTTATCAATTTTCGGTGATTGTTTGCAAGGAACAAAATCTGAAACATACTCTTTATGGTCAGCGGTAAAAATGTGTAATCGATAATTATTATTGGGATATAAGTAATACGCACCCGAGTAATTTCCATCTCCTGTTTCAGATAAAGGATACACATCATTCCGGTCATCTTCAATGACAACTCTTGCATTTGGTTCATTGATGTAAGCAGCCGTGTCGCCAGAGGTAATATTTCTTGTCCGGCTAAGTTTGACATTCGTTACGCCGTCTGAATTTATAAATCCATCAACCACAAGGAAGTGGTTCGGCGAGGTATTTAACGGCGGATCATAAGGTACTTTGCAACCGACATAAATTATCACAGGAATACAGTAAAGCAACAATTTTATCGAAAAACAATTCTTCTTCATTTAGAAACGAATATTATAAGTGATGAAAGGAATGGCCGATCCAAAAATTGATAATTTATACCCGTGAATATTTCCATTTTCTGAAATAAAGTAAACGGAATATGCATTCTTTCGGCCTGTCAGATTATACACGCCGAACGTCCAGGAATTATGCGTCTTCTGATGAATTTTATGATTGCCCTCGAGGTTCATAGAAAAATCGGTACGGAAATAATCAGGAATCCGATAGGCATTTCTGTTGGAATATAAAACTCTTACCGAACCCGCATAATCGTATTCTGCAACCGGCAAAGTAATTGGCCGGCCAGTACTGTAAGTAGCATTAAAAGAAAAGCTGAAACGATGATTGATACGGTAATTTCCAATGAACGTAGCATTGTGTGGTTGATCAAAATTGCTTGGATATTCATTACCATCGTTAATTTTTTCAGCAGCATAAGGATCATCCTGACGTAATAAAGAACGCGAGTAAGTATAACTCAGCCATCCATTTAATTTTCCAGTAGATTTTTTCAAAAGAAATTCAACGCCATAAGCTTTTCCTTTCGTATTGATTACGTCCGTTTCAATGTGATGATTCATCACCAACACGGCGCCGCTCCTATAATCAAGGTAATGAGAAAACCATTTGTAATAGACTTCTACAGAAGTTTCGATGGTGTTGTTTCTAAAATTTTTATACAAACCCAAAGCTACCTGTGTACCCAATTGAGGTTGTACGTTCGGATCGCTTAGTTTCCAAATATCCGTTGGAGAAATGGTTGTTGAATTGGTAAGCATATGAATATATTGACGCAAACTATTCGCAGATACTTTCAGGGAAGTGTTACCGGTCAAAGAATATCTTGCAGACAGCCTGAACTCAGGCCCCATATATGTTTTAATTATTTTACCCGGCCGAAAATAATTTGTGGTAATAACATTGTTCATATCTTTTGGCAAACCGGGTGCATAGACGTTTACATGTTTTGCTCCCAGATAATTGAACATCGAAAATCTGATCCCTGCGTCGATAGAAAGATCAGAAGAGATATTGTAATGATCAGACACATATACCGCGCTTTCCAATGCATGTTCTGCTTCCAATGTATCCGGAATGATCAGTGATTTTTTTCCAACCGGATCAAAAGAACCCGAATGCACATCGTAGAAAAGAGTGCTTGCTCCAAATGTGACCGTATGCTTGTTATTTAAAAAATAACTGAAATCAATATTGGCTTTGTATTGATTAATTGAATAGCCAAGTTTGTATGCATTTATGGAATCAGCATTGAAAGCTACCTGGTAATCGTAATGATCTATGCCCGCCGAAAGCACTCCATAAAACCGGTTGTTGAAATTATGTTTCCAGTTTATGTTCGCATTCTTATTGTGATATTGATAAGTTGTATCGCTGTTCAAATTAAATTGATCGCCACTGATATATCCATTGACATAAACATTGTTTTTACCGTTTATTTTGTGATTAATGTGTATCGTTCCGTCCTGAAATGAAGCGCGGCTTTTTTCATAATTCTTCGGTAGTAATTTGAACAACCAATCAGAATATGTAGTACGGACTCCGGCAACAAAAGTTGTTTTACTGTTTACAACAGGACCTTCAATGGTCACTTTGCTGGTTAGTGGCCCGATACCCGCAGAGCCTGAAATCTTTTTATCATTCCCATCCAAAGAAGTTATATCCAGGACAGAAGAAATTCTTCCGCCATATTTTGCAGGAACACTGCTCTTATAAAGGGTTACATCTTTTATCACGTCCGGATCGAATGCGGAGAAAAAACCAAAAAGATGGGAAGGATTATAAATATTAAGTCCATTAAACAAAATGAGATTTTGATCAGTAGCGCCACCACGAACATTTAGTCCCGTGCTGGCCTCCCCTACAGATTTTACGCCTGGCAAAGTAAGAACAGCGCGCAAAACATCAACTTCTCCCATCACCGCAGGAATTTGTTTTATTGCAGCCATAGTTAGTTTTTCCATTCCCATTGTTGTGCTTCGTACATTTTTTTCTTTGCCCGCTTCCACCAAAACTTCTTTCAATTTGACCACTTTTTCATTCATGTCAATATCAAATTTTCCATCAGAATAAAGCATCACCTGGCGCATAGCATCAAACATTCCGGGAGCAATTACATTCAAAGTATGATGACCGGATGGAAGGATAATGGAATAATATCCAAACTGGTCGCTACTCACCTGAACATGCGGATGTTCAGTGTATAGTAAAGCACCGGAAATAGATTCGCCGGTTTGCGCATCTCGAATATAACCTGCCATATTTACTTTCCCTTTGGGTACTTCATTTCTTTTTATACCAATAGTGAATAATTTATTTTCAATGGAAATTACCTGCGCTACTCTTTTCGGCTGATTCGTGAAATCAGAAATGCCTTCGTTGTTGGCATCAAGTGTCGAAGTATCTTTTTCTCCATTGAAAAATCCATAAGGAAGATTAAGTGAAAGCGTAAAATCTTTTGTGATATAAACCTGGTTGTCCCTGTCTATTGTATAATGAAATGTAGTCTTGTAAAAAACCTTGTCCAGAACAGCCTGCAGATGGGCATTTCTGACTGAAATCGTTATAATCAGGCTATCTAACTGCACGGCATTATAATAAAAATGAAAATCAGTTTGTGCTTCTACTTTTTCAACAAACTCGTGAAATGTAACTTCATGAAAATTACCAGTTATTAATCGATCCGGGTTTTGTGCAAAACTGGTTAGAGAGAAAAACAATAACACCACAGAAAAAAATGAACAAATTTTCCGAATCATATCAATGAGTTAGTTGGTCATAAAATGCGGTAGCTTTTACCATAGTTTTTTCAAGATCTTTGTGTCGGAATTTCAAATGATTCTTTCGCATCAGCCGTTTCAATTCATGCTTTTTGTCTTCAAATAAACGGAACAAATCTTTCTTACTGTTCACTAAATAATAAAGCCCGTCTTTATGAACATAAAAATGATCCTTTCCATAGAAAATACGAACGAGCAAATCACCTTTGATCCGTTGATCCATTGTTTTGATCCGTCTTGCCAAAAACTGAATTTTACCATTGTATAACAGATCGTAAAAACCTGTATGATATAGATTCTGTTTATGATCTTCTTCCAGTTTAATAAAAGTATGGTTCAATAAATTAAAACTATCAATACGCTCATCTTGTAAAACAATCCGGGATTTTTTATCATAGTTTAAAAGCACCAACTGATTTCTTGCTATTTCGTACATCAGCATAAGTGAATCATACTTTCTGCCTGAATAACTTACCCATCCATTCGAATATTTACCGGTAATAAAATAGGGATCTCCTTCCATTTTAAAAGTATAGTAGATATAGTCAGTTCCATTATATACCGGCGCATTATCAGCGCTGAAATGGTTGTATAGATTTACTGCATTTTGAAGTTGAAGTTCAGTAGCAGAATCTTTTTTGAGGTTTTGCGAAAAAGCGGTTTTTAGAAAAAAGAGAGCAGAAATTAAAAACAATAAAAGCTTCATCAATGTTAGTATTTTAAGGCCTTTTGTTGATTTGAAAGATTAGATATTGTTTAGATAACAAAACCATAATCAGTGCAATCAAAGGTAAATTTCTTGTATGAGAAAAGCGATTTTAAAAGTATTCTATAAGCGGCAAATTTGTTTATTCGAGTGGTAAATATAAGTTTAGAGTTGATTTTGAAACATAATTATGAGATATTTGTTTATTTACTGTTGGGGTAAGATATTTCAATCCGGTAAAGACGAAATAATCATCGATATAAATTAACACTTTTAAAATTGAAAAATATTCAAATGAAAAAATATAAATTCTCATTCCTCCTTGTTTTTCTTGTGAACTTTCAATTGTCTTTTGCACAACAAAAAACAGAAAACATGATCATCATTACTACTGATGGTTTTCGATGGCAGGAAACCTTTGGTGGGATGGATTCAGCCATAGCCAATAAAGGGAAATACAACCAGGGAGATAGTACTTTTATTTTTGAAAAATACTGGTCAGATAAGGTTTCAGATAGAAGAGAAAAATTACTTCCATTCCTTTGGAATACGGTTGCAACAAAAGGACAAATTTATGGGAACAGAAATTTTGGGAACAAGGTAGATAATGCAAATCCTTACTGGTTCTCCTATCCAGGCTATAGCGAGATATTTTGCGGTTATGTTGATTCATTGGTTAATTCCAATAGTTATCAGGATAACCCAAACACGAACGTGCTTGAATTTATTAATCGTCAACCAAAATTTAAAAACAGGGTTGCGGCTTTTGGTGCCTGGAATGCATTTGACAGAATACTAAATAAACCACGTTGTGGGTTCCCGGTAGTGGCTGCTTTTACACCAACAGGAGGAAAAAACCCAAACTCAAATGAGCAGTTGATAAATCGGATGCTCCGTGATTCTTATAAACCATTTGGAATGGGCGAATGTCTCGATGTATACACGCATTATGGAGCCCTGGAATATTTGAAAACAAGGAAACCAAAAGTACTTTACATCGCTTATGGTGAGACGGATGAATGGGCACATTCAGGCCATTACAAAGATTATTTAGAATCAGCACACCAGTTTGACGCGTGGGTTAAAGATATCTGGAATTATATTCAAAGTGAACCACAATATAAAAATAAAACTTCTCTATTTATCACCGTCGATCATGGTCGCGGCGATGAGAATAAAGATCAATGGACAGATCATGGAAGTGAAATTCCGGACGCACATGAAATCTGGTTTGCTGTCATGGGGCCCGACACACCGGCAAAAGGTGAAGTAAAAAGCGACATGCAGATTTATCAAAAACAATTCGCTCAAACTATGGCTGCTCTCCTGGGCTTAAAGTTTGTAGCCAATCATGTTGTCGAAAATGGAATTTCAGATGTGAAGAAATAAATCTCTTTATTTATTGTAGTTCGATTTTAGTTTCCTTCTTATCAAATGATTTAGATTTGGGAAGGCAA
>JBDTKF010000127.1:0-43503 GCA_039935455.1 Ginsengibacter sp. | reverse complement strand
GTATTACGTTTAAGGTTTTTATTAAGCTGTAGGGGGAGGGATCGAACCTCCACGAGGCAGTTAGCTATAGTACAAAGTTCAGTGGTCGACCCTGGTCGCTGCTGCATTGCTGCAACAGAGGCTCTATGCTACGTTTATCCTGTTATCCTCACCCCCGAGACAAGAGGGCATGTCTGCCAAAAATTTCATCACCCCACAATTTTAAAGAACGATTCCGAGAGCAAATCTAATAATATTACAACTAACAAAAAATTATTTTAATGAAATTCAACAAAATGTAGAAACTATTCAATATATTGCCTACTTTTATAACATTCATCTAAAAAATAAAAATTTTATGGCTGCAAGATTTAATATTGACAAACTAGATTTAAAACTCATCCAGGAAATGCTGGAAAATGCTGAAACACCCTACGCCGAACTGGGCAAAAAGCTTTTTGTGAGTGGTGGCACAATCCATGTCCGCATAAAAAAATTAGAAGAACTTGGAATTATTAAAGGTAAAAAATTAAAAGTTAATATCGGTGTTTTGGGTTATGATATTACGGCTTTCGTAGGAATTTATCTTGAGAAAAGCTCTCTTTATGATGTAGTTGCCAAAGAACTTGAAAAAATACCAGAGATAATCAGGTGCAATTACACCACTGGCAATTATAGTATGTATCTTGAAATTGTTTGTAAAGATATTAGTCAGCTTAGAAAAGTACTTCATGACGGACTTCAAAAAATAAAAGGTATAGAACGGACGGAAACCCTCATTTCGCTAGCCGAAAGCTTTAGTAGAAGTGTTCGTGTCAGTGAAGATGATTGAGTAGATAATAAACAAACAAATAAGCACGTTTTCTATTCCGGAAATAATCATTAAAGAAGGATTCAGTTTTACTTATTTTCCCGGATAGTAATTCCGTTTAATCCTTTTTTTTATTGGATAAATACACACCCGCAAAAATGAAAACTGCTGCAATAATTTTATAAAGTGATAAGTGTTCCTTCAAAAAAATCATGGCGATGGCAACCGCAAAAACAGGTTGAGAATAGATATAAGCACCAGCTTTTGAAGCACTCAACTTTTGAATTCCATAAACGTTGAAAACGTAAGCTAAAAAAGTTCCGGGAACAACAATAACAAATAAAAGGAACCAATCTTTCAAAGAAAAGATCTGCCATGTGATGTGGTTAAACTCTTTCAAAGAAAATGGCAAAGTCATAAAAAAGCCTATGGTAAAAATCCAACGAATTACCTGGATCGCTGAATATTTATTCATCAAAGGTTTTACAAGAATAAAATAAAAAGTGTAAGCGAAAGCACTAAGAATTACCAAAAAATCGCCAAGAAGCGTATTGTCTCCTGGTGGACTTATTTCTCTATTACTGACTAATAAAACTGCACCCAGAATTCCAAGCAATAGACCGAAAGTTTTTGTAAGCGTTATTTTTTCTTTAAGCACCCTTGCTGCAAGAATAATAATAAAAATGGGTGTGATCAAAGTGAGCAATGCCGCATGAATAGGAAAGGTAAGTGAAAGCCCTTTGATAAAAAGCATTTGATTCAACGCAATTGCTGTTAACGCACACAACAAAAAAGCAGGAATATCTTTTTTATCAATTTTCTTCTCCGGTCGTTTCAATAGAAATAAAAACCAAAACAAAATCAGGCTAACACCAATTCGAATAATATTTATTCCAAAAGGACCGGCATAATGGTTGGAAGTAAAATACTTTATGGCACTGTAATTTATGGCGAAAAAAAGATTCGTTCCCAGTAGCCCTAAGTGAGCTTTCAGTTGTGAGTTCAATTTAAGTTTTTGAACTTGCAAAATTGGCAGATTTTAATGAGAGCACAAATTCCTGGATGGGCCTTTTATAATCATTTGTATTTTCAAAAGGTTTGAAATCAAATGAATTAACTTTTTTTAGTGCGTCTTCTATAAAAAAATCTTTTTGTTCCATTGAAAAGAAATATTGTTTTTGGAAAAGATACTTCGCCAGGTATTCCTGCTCAGTCTGTCCGGGAGTTGGTATCAGAATTGCCTTTTTCCTCAATGTTGCCAAATCCATTACTGTAGTGTATCCACTTCTGCTAATAATAATTCTGGATTGCTGCATGAGTACATTTAATTCCTTTGCAGGAAGATGATTTTCGATGCGCACAGAATTGAAACTTTTCAAAACTTTCTTTTCTGAAGGCAACCCTCTTATCAAAAGGACTTTCTTCTGAGATGTTTTCAATTGCATCAAAATTTTGTTTTCAAAAATGGTGCGTTGGGGTTCAGGTCCGGAAATAGAAATAAGCACCTCATAAATTGTTTCATTATTATCAATCAAAAAAAAACGGGAAAGAGGGCCTAAATAAATAACATTAGGGGGTAAAATATCGGGATGCGAGAGTGCACCGGCAAGTCCGTTTTTACGGGAATCAGGAACCCAACAAGTTGTGTATTTGTTGATAAAATAATAATGAATTTTTTGTGCGATATAGTCAGTAAAGATGTTACCGGTTTTTATTAAAAGCTGATGAGTGATGTAAATTGAAGGAATGATTTTAGAATACATTCCAAAACGGTTATCAGAAATCACTGAATCGATTGAATATTCGTTTACAATTTTTTTTATCCACTTTCTTTCTTTAAATATGGATAATAAAATTTTTGGAAGTTGAAAAAATATTGTAAGAAAAAAAAACCTTTTTGAACGACTAAATCTTATTTCATAGCCTTTATATCGTAAAAATACGGCTTCGGGAAACTCTGTTTTTAACAAAAAATAATTATTTTTATCGGCAATAATAATCACCTCGCACTGTTGGTTGATTAACTCATAAATTATTGGGATGCAACGAGTTGCATGACCTAATCCCCAGTCTAAAGGAGCAATTAGAATTCGAGGTCTTTTATTGGAATTGTTAAATTTTTTCTCTTCAATCAAAAAGTTTGCAATTTTTATCGGTGAAAATAGTTTAATTTGGTGTTATGGACTTTAAAAGAAGACGGGTTGGTTGATCAATTTTTTTCCAACAATCTTTTTTAATAAACATAACAATTATCTTTTAATGAAAAACTTTAACCGGGTTTTGTTGGTTCTACTAATCATCCTATCTGTGGTTGCTTTGAGTTGCAATGCTTCACGCAAAAGCAAATGTGGATGTCCCAGTAAAATTGGCCTGGTTGGTTACTAAAACCCAATCGAAATGGACAAATTCAATAGAGATCTTTTGGTGTTATTCAAAGAAAAATCAAACCCCCAATCGATCGAGCATGAAGTTGAATTACTTCACGAACTTCTGTTTTATGTGGAAAAAATTGATAATCTTATTACTTCCTATGAAGTTGTCAATATAAACAAGTACACAATTTCATCTAATTCCCGGCTGGTGCGCGAAACATTAGGAAATAAAGTGTTGAATCCATTTGTCTTTCTTTTCAACAAAAATTAATCTAGACTGGTTCTTCAATAATCGTCCACACTTCTTTTCCGCGTAATAAATTATCTAAATTGCCGCAATCTTTTGCTCTCGCATCTTCAATTTGTTTAGTCATTATATCCTCATAACAAGGTCTCTCTGTTTCGTAAAAGACTCCGAATGGTCTTGGAAAATGATGTTCCAATTTTGGATCGTCATAAATCCTTGTAAGTATTTGTGCTTTATAGAAATCCTTTTCATCGTGGATCCACAAATCGTTTTCACTGGTGTTCTCACTCAGTTCGACAACTTCAGGTTTTAATCCATTCAACCTGATCCCTTTATTTCTTTCTGCTCCAAAAATTAAAGGTTTGTCTTGTTCCAAAAAAATAGCTTCTTCCGATTTTGATTTTTTATCGGTGTAAACCTCAAATGCTCCATCATTGAAAATATTGCAATTCTGATAAATTTCAAGAAAAGAAGATCCCTTATGATGAGCAGATCGTAATAGCATTTCCTGTAAATGTTTTGGATCTCTATCCATTGTTCTTGCTACAAACGTCGCATCAGCGCCAAGAGCCAGTGCTGCAGGATTGAAAGGATGATCAATACTTCCAACTGGAGAGCTTTTGGTAATCTTCTTTTGTTCGCTGGTAGGAGAATATTGTCCCTTTGTCAATCCATAAATTTCGTTATTGAACAGCAAAACATTTACATCAAAATTGCGTCGAAGCAAATGAATGGTATGATTTCCGCCAATGCTTAAAGAATCCCCGTCACCGGTTACGATCCATAAACTCAACTCGGGACGGCTTGCTTTCAACCCACTGGCAATTGCTGTAGCGCGTCCGTGAATACTGTGCATCCCGAATGTATTCATATAATATGGAAAACGGCTGCTGCAACCGATTCCTGAAATGATAACAAAATTTTCTTTTGGAATTCCCAAAGTTGGAAAAACCTTTTGTACTTGGGATAAGATAGAATAATCTCCACAACCCGGGCACCAGCGCACTTCCTGGTCTGTAGTGAAATCTTTGGAAGTAAGTTTCTGCGGAGCAATAGCTATGTCATTCATTTGAAAAAATTAGGACATCAAAGTTACTCTATATGCGCATAACTGGAAGTATATGAATTGTGAAATCAGGAATCTTATACAAAAGAACTTTACAAATTATTTTTCAATTCTATCAAAAACGATTTTACTTTTTCAAGAGATTCGATCATTTCATATTTTTCTCCGGCAGTTTTATTGTTTTTTATAAACTCTTTTGCTCCTTCTATTGTATATTTTCTTTCGCGCAATAGATGATAAATCATTTTCAAATTTTTTATATCTTCAGGCCTGAAAAACCGATCTCCTTTTCCGTTCTTTTTTGGTTTTAGAATTGAAAATTCATTTTCCCAATACCTGATGAGAGAATTATTTTCTTTGAACATTAGCGCAACATCACCGATTGAATAATATTGTTTTTGATAAAGAATTTCATCCTCCGGAACTGAAATTATATCTGGTTCTCTATTGAAATCTTTAAGGCTTTTTCTTCCGCGTTTTGATTTTGGTTTTATTTGTTGCTTTACTGTTTCCCTGGATTCATTTTTTTTTGAATCTTCTTCAAAATCAAAATTAATTTGTGATCGAGCCATGTTTTAAATATTCTTGAAAATGAATAACGTTTGTTGAATTTTTATGAATAATTGTATTTGTAAATGCGCAAAGCAAATACCTTTGCGGCATCAAACTTTTTTCATTATAACAAAGATAGTTTCTTAAAACCCTAAATTCATCCCAAAAACCCTAAAAATATCTTATGATGCAAAGCGAAGAAATACGACGACAATTCCTTGATTATTTCAAATCAAAAGGACATCTTGTTGTTCCTTCTGCACCAATTGTTATCAAAAACGATCCGACTTTGCTTTTTACCAACGCTGGGATGAACCAGTTTAAAGAATATTTTCTTGGAAATAAATCTGCTCCTTTTACAAGAGTAACTGATACCCAAAAATGTTTACGTGTAAGTGGAAAACATAATGACCTGGAAGAAGTGGGCGTTGATACGTACCACCACACCATGTTTGAGATGCTTGGGAACTGGAGTTTTGGGGATGCACTTGGAAACCCTTCTCCGTATTTTAAAGAGGAAGCAATTGCATTTAGCTGGGAATTGCTTACCAAAATCTTTCATATTTCTGCTGAGAATTTATATGTTACAGTTTTTGAGGGTGATAAAAACGAAGGCTTACCTCCCGATAAAGAAACTTTGGATTTCTGGAAAAAATGGATTGCTGAGGATCATATTATTTTTGGAAATAAAAAAGATAATTTTTGGGAAATGGGTGATACAGGGCCTTGTGGGCCATGCACGGAAATTCATTTGGATTCAAGAAGCACCGAAGAGAAGAAAGTTATTGCCGGGAAAGATTTGGTGAATAAAGACCATCCTGAAGTAATTGAAATATGGAATGTGGTATTCATCCAATACAACAGAAAAAAAGACAGTTCATTAGAATTACTTCCTGCGAAACATGTAGACACCGGAATGGGCTTTGAGAGGCTGGTGCGTGTTTTACAAAATAAAAAAAGTAATTATGATACGGATATCTTTTCAGGAACGATTAAAGAAATTGAAAAGATCTCCGGGAAAGATTATACCCATTCAGCGTCTAAACAAGATGTTTCTTTTAGAGTAATTGCAGATCATATTCGCGCGATTGCTTTTGCAATTGCGGACGGACAATTACCTTCAAATACAGGAGCAGGCTATGTTATCAGGAGGATTTTGAGACGTGCCGTTCGATATTATTTTTCTTATCTCGATGTGAAACAGCCATTGCTTTTCAAATTGGTTCCAATTCTTGGAAAACAATTCAAAAATATTTTTCCGAACCTTGAAGCGCAAAAGGATTTCGTTGCAAAAGTAATTTATGAAGAGGAAAATAATTTCTTGAAAACATTGGACGCGGGGTTGAAGAGGTTAGAACTAATTCTAAAAGAAAAGAATAATATTAATGGTAGAACTGCCTTCGAATTATATGATACATATGGATTTCCAGTTGATCTTTCCAAATTGATTGCAGCCGAAAATAATTTTTCGGTAGATGAGATTGGTTTTGAAAAAGAGATGCAAAAACAAAAAAACCGGAGCCGAGCTGCGTCTGTTGTTGACATGGAAGATTGGATCGTTCTCCGTAATAAACAGGGGAAAGGTTTTGTGGGTTATGAATTTTTGGAAACGGAAAGTGAAGTTTTGAAATACCGTAAAGTAATAACAAAAGGGAAAGAAATTTATCAGATCGTTTTAGCTGAAACATCTTTTTATGCTGAAAGTGGTGGCCAGGTAGGCGATACAGGCGTTTTAATTTTTGATCGAGAAGTTATTCCGGTTGTAGATACAAAAAAAGAAAACGAACTTATTTTACATTTTACAGAAAAGCTTCCGGCGGATATTGAAGGAAAGGTTTTCGCTAAAGTGGATCCGGATAAAAGAAGAGAGACTGCAGCGCATCACAGTGCTACACATTTGATGCATGCCGCTTTGCGCAAAGTTTTGGGAACTCATGTAAAACAGAAAGGGAGCTTGGTTAATGAAGCTTATTTGCGGTTCGATTTTTCTCATTTTAGTAAAATGACCCAGGAAGAAATTAAAAATGTTGAATTAATTGTAAACAAAAAAATACGCGAAAATGTTCCGGTTTTCATACAGACAATGGGGAAAGAGGAAGCTTTGAAAACTGGTGCTATGGCACTTTTTGGCGAAAAATACGGAGATGTTGTACGGGTTGTAATGATGGATCCGGGTTATTCCATAGAACTTTGTGGTGGAACACATGTTGGTAATACAGGGGAATTGGGGACTTTCAAAATTATTAGTGAAACTGCTGTTGGCGCTGGTTTGAGAAGAATCGAAGCCGTAAGTGGAAGATCAGCTGAAAATTTTATCAATATGGAATTGGAGGAGTTGAGACAAATTAAAGATCAAATGAAGAATCCTAAAAACGTAAACAAAGCATTGGAACTACTTTTTAGTGAAAAGGAAAGATTGAGTAAGCAGAATGATCACTTGGAATCTCAGGTTTTACAAACAGTAAACAAACAAATAAGCAAGAATAGTATTTCAATAAACGGCATAAATTTTTTGAGTGAAGTTGTGGAGGTTTGGAACGCGGATTCTTTGAAAAAATTAATTTTACTTTTGAAAGATCAGTTAACCGATTTTGTAATTGTTCTTTGCGCAGAAATTGAAGGTAAGGCACATGTGGTTGTTGCAATTGATGAGAATTTAGTTGCCATCAAAAAGCTGGATGCTGCAAAAGTGATCAGAGAAAATGTAGCTCCGCTAATCAAAGGTGGCGGTGGTGGACAGAAAACACTTGCTTCTGCCGGTGGGCAGGAAGTATCAAAATTCGATGAAGTGATTGATGCAATAAAATCATTGTTGGTGAAACTTCCTGATTAGATTGCTAAAATATGGATCTCAACTCTTTCAAATGATGAATGATATAGGTTGGTTTTTGTTTACAATTTGCGTTGATATAATTTACAAAAATCGAATCCATTCCTGCATTAATCGCACCAAGAATATCTGCGTCCGGATTGTCGCCTATCATAATGCTTTCTTCCAGTTTCCCGCTTACTTTTTTCAGCGCATAATCAAATATTTCTTTTTTGGGTTTAACAGAATTTGAAACCTCAGACGTAATAATATTTTGGAAATATTTCGACAAACCAGCGCTGGCTAACTTTGTTCTTTGCGTTTTTTCAAAACCATTCGTGATCAGATGAAGAGAATAATTTTTCGCTGTCAGGTAATCTAAAATTTCATATGTGTATTCAAAAACTTTTTTCTTGGTTGGAAGAATTTCCAAAAAATAGTCACTCATTTTTCTGGATAACTCTTCGTCTGCAATCTTAAAATCAAGCAACGTTCGCCACATTCGACGCCATTTTAATTCATCTGTGCTGATAAAACCGTTTTCATATCGATGCCATAAAATCGCATTATGATTGAGATAAGTAGTGTAAAACAGATTGAAAGGTATAATTGCTTTGGATTCCAGGTTGAAAAATTTATATAACTCTGAAAGTGATTCTTCTGCATTTGCATCAAAATCCCAAAGAGTGTGATCGAGGTCAAAAAAAAGATGTTGATATTTCAAGAAGAAGTTTTTAAAAATGTCGTCTTTAGATTTTAGATTTGCCTGATGAGTACAAATGAATGTAAATTATGAACATCGTGATCACCGGCGGGAGCAAAGGTATGGGAAAAGCAATGGCGGCAAAATTTGCGTCAGAGAAAAATAACATTTTCATTTGTTCAAGAACTGAAAAAGACTTAGAAAGCACTACGAAGGAAATCAATAATTTGTACCCTGATTCTGTTCAATATTTTTCGGCCGATCTTTCTGACAAAAATAAAGTTTTGGAATTCGCGGACTGGTTGTTGAAAAAAGGTATACAGATAGATATTCTCATCAACAATGCAGGACACTTTATCCAGGGAAATGTCTTCAACGAACCGGAAGGAAACCTTGAGCAAATGATGGAAATTAATTTGTTTTCTGCGTATCATTTAACACGTGCTTTATTGCCAAATATGATGAAGAATCAGTCGGGGCACATCTTTAACGTCAGTTCTATTGCGGCTTTGAAGGCATATAATAATGGCGGTTCCTATAGTATTACGAAATTTGCTTTAATGGGATTCAGCAAAAATTTAAGGGAAGAGATGAAGCCTTTCAATATTAAAGTGACGACAATATATCCCGGTGCAGTTTATACTTCATCATGGAAAAGCGCAGGTATATTGCCTGAAAGAATTATGGAAGTAGAAGATATTGCGAACATGGTTTATGCGGCTTCTTTACTATCACCGCAGGCTTGCGTGGAAGATATTGTGATCCGACCAATGAAGGGCGATCTTCCTTAATTATCCATAAATAGTGCCTTACTCTATTAACCTTTTTTTAAATTCAATACGAGTATTTTTGTAACTCATCTTTTTAGAAAAAATGAGTATAATTTTACGATCTTATTCCCAAAAAACTATTCGTTTATTTATATTTTTTATAGCAGTTTTATTTGCACAAACTTCTTTCTCTCAAATAAAATTTTCCATCGTTTGTCCTCAAAACAAAATCGGAAAGAACGATTTACTTCAGATTCAATTTAAAGTTGATAATGCTACAAATGTTGATAATATAACGCCACCTTCATTTAATAATTTCAAAGTAGCTGAAGGTCCCAACCAGCAAAGAAGTGTGACTAGTATTAATGGAAAAGTTAGCCAATCCGTTGCGATCGGGTATTCGTTACAACCAATATCGACAGGAAAATTTACCATTGGTTCTGCAACGGCTGTTGCAGATGGGAAAACTTTAAAATCTGCGCCAATAACTATTGAAGTTGTGAGTGGCTCTGTTTCTTCCCAAAATAATCCGGCTCAGAATTTATCACCTTTCCCAAATTTGAATTTTGATTCGCCTTCTGCTCCGGTTGCACATCAGTTTGATGATTACATTTTGAAACCAGGAGAAAATGTTGCAGAGAAAACTTCAAAAAATCTTTTTTTGAAATTGGAGGTTGATAAAAAAAGTTGTTACGTGGATGAACCGATAGTAGCTACATATAAACTGTATACACGGCTTCCTTCCGAAACTACGATTACAGACGCTCCTTCATTTAATGGCTTCTCGGTTAACGATCTTGATGTTAATAATAACGCAACGCTTGAGAAATATAATGGTCGTATGTACAATGTTTACACTCTTCGCAAAGTGGAATTATATCCATTACAGGCTGGTAAGATAACACTGGATCCAGTTGTTGCAGATAACAAGGTGACTTTCATAAAGTCAGGTTTTGCAAATTCTCAACGGAGTGATGGATTCTTTGATATGTTTAATGATTTTGGTCAGGCTTCACTTCCGCCTGAAGCGCAAGTAACCCGAAATGTAAACTTAAAATCTACGCCGATAACTATCTATGTGAAACCGCTGCCGGCTGGTAACAGACCCGCAAATTTCAGGGGTGCAGTCGGTGATTTTACCATTAATTCGGCTTTAGAAAAGAATGAAATTACGACTGATGATGCAGGAATTCTAAAACTTACAATAACCGGTAAAGGAAGTATCCAACTCATAAATGCACCGACAATAAATTGGCCAGATGGCATAGATGGTTATGAAGCGAAAGTAAAAGATAACGTGGATAAAACAAAGGTCCCGATGGAAGGAAGTAAAACATTTTCGTATCCTTTTACTATTTCGAGGGCGGGGAAATATACGATTGATTCTATCTCATTTTCTTATTTTGATTTATCAACAGATTCGTATAAAATTCTGCACACGGCTCCTTTGGCTATCAATGTAAAAAAAGGGAACAGAAGTTTATCTGCAAAAAGTGACTTGACGAAATCATCTGATACGCATGCTCACTTTTCGAAACGGGCCGAACTAATAGCCGGAATTGCACTTGGAATATTGATTATTTTATTGGTTTTTTTCGTGATCATCAAAAAGAATAAACGTGAAAATAATTTGGAAAAAAATCTCAAGATAGATGATTTGAAGAATGAGACACCTGGTAAAAATGAAGCGTTTATAATTCCGGAAAGTCCATTAATGGAAGCATACAAGAAATTATCTGAAGGAAATGGGGATGAATTTTATCACATATTAGATGCTTCTTTGAAAAACTATTTATGTGCGAAATTCAAAGTTCCATTTAGCGAGCTGTCTAAAAAAAGATTGACTGAAGAGTTGGATAAATGTAATGTGAGCCTTGGAACGTCGCTCATGCTAACGTCGCTAATGGACGATATAGAAATCAATTTGTATGCGCCTCCTTCTAATAATTTCGAATTGGAGAGCACCTTTGAAAAAGCATCGGAAGTCGTATCATTGCTGGATAAACAAGTATGCTGAACCAGTAAATTGAGAAATATCAACGATTTCTAATCTATGAAAGTTCCCCAATAATAGAAAGCAGGGATCAACGGTTACGTTACAAATTCCTGATTATAAGTTACAAATAATAATTAAACCGATTAATTATTGGTGAATTTATATCCTATTCCTCTTACAGAATGAAAGTATTTTGGGTTACGACTATCTTCTTCGAAATATCTTCTAAAATTCAAAATGAAATTATCTACAGTGCGTGTTGTCGGATAAACATTATAACCCCAAACGGATTGTAAAATTTTTTCCCGTGTTACTACTTCATTTTTGTTTTCGATAAGGAGTTTCAAAAGCATCGCTTCTTTTTTTGTGAGAGTTTCTATTTCGCCCGATTTCGTTGTGCATTCAAGCGATTTAAAATTGATCATATTTTTTCCAAAATGATATTGTTCGTCGACTGTTTCTTTTGCAGAAATCTTCTGACTTTTATTGATTAAGATTCTAACTCTTATTAAGAGTTCTTCAAGACTGAAAGGTTTGGTTAAGTAATCATCGGCCCCTTTTTTTAGACCTAAAATACGATCCGCACTTTGACTTTTTGCGCTCAGCATGAGAATGGGTATTTCCGTGTTGGTTAATCTGATATTTTCGCAAACCGTTATCCCGTCTATTTCCGGGAGCATTACATCAAGAATGATCAGATCAAAATATTCATTATGAATTGTCTTTAATGCTTCTTCACCATCGTAGGCAGAGGTGACAGAATAACCCTCCATCTCAAAATTTAACCTCAATGCATCCTGCAAATTCTCTTCGTCTTCTACTAATAAAATTGAAAGTTTATTTTGTGGCATAAAATGGATTTTAAACGATTAATTTTTGGAGAGTTTAAATTTGATTTCAAAAATACATCCCTGGGGATTATTATTTTTTACGCTGATATCGCCATGGTACTGGGTTACGATTTTTTTTGAAAGATATAGCCCTAAACCTGTTCCTTTTGTTTGCATTTGAGCGCCACGAAAATATTTATCAAAAATCTTTTTCTTTTCATCATCGCTTATACCAGATCCGTCATCCATTACCTGGAGTACCATTTTTTCATTATCCCGGAATGTTCTAATAATAACCATACCGTCTTTACCTGAATATTTTATAGCATTATCTAAAAGATTATTTATAGCAAGTTGCAACAAAAGTTTATCACCCGTGATCATGATTTCATCAGGAGCATCTATCTCTATTTTTCTTTCAGGAAAGCGTGTTATAAAGTCTTCAGCGCAATCATTGGCAAGAGTTGCAAGATCAAATTTTTCGTTTGTAACCGTGTATCCACCGGAGTTTATCTGGCTTAGCAAGAGCATATTATTACACAATGCGTTTAACCGGTTCGCTTCCTGTATGGTATTTCTAATTAATTTTTGTTGCTGACTGTATTCGAGTTTTCGCATCTGCATTGTTTCAAGATTTAATCGCGTGACAGCAATAGGCGTTTTCAATTCATGCGTGATCGCCATCATGAAATTTTGTTGTTGCTGGGACTGAATCAATTGCTTATTTATTAACCGAAACACAAGCACAGCACCTGTTAGAATCAACAACAGAAAGGTGACACCTTCACCAATGTATTGTTCATTTTTACGTTTATTTTCTAATTGAATTTCATTTTGCTTTTGAGGTAATTGCATATCAGTTACGCTAATTGCCTGAAGTTTGAAATTAGTAAGCTGCTGATTTTGGTTGTTTAATGCGATGTACCAGAAGATAAGTGCAGCAAGAATATACGTAAGTAAAAACCAGTAAAAAACATAAATGATTCTTAATGGCCTGACTTTGAATTTATTTGTAAGATTCGGGTAAGCCATACTTTTTGTTTTGAAAATATCATCAAAGAATGAAATTGATCATTGAAATCACATTCGTACTTTTTCAACCCTGAGACCAATATTCAAGACATAATACAACGGATTTTGGCGCATAATCTGTGCGATCGAAAAAGTGTAGTTACCTGACGTTTTGAAAGAAAATGGCCCGGAAGAAATATTTTTTCTTGTCTCAAAAATATCGTTCATCCCCGAACCCTCCCACCCTTTTGAATCAGTCCCTAGAATGAGATTTATATTTTGGAAATTGAACGAATCGAGCGGAGATCTTAGCCCCACGCGAAGCCAGATGTTATTGTATTTATAAAGATCCGTATGTCGCAGAACCACATATACATTGTAAAGCGAAGTAGTGTCATCGATGTGAAAAGTAAATTCAGGAACGTAATTGTAAAACCATTGCTGGTCCGGTATTACAGCTTGCTTTTCAAAAAGGTCTGTCTTAATACAGGACATAAAAACGGATGCAATAAATGATATAAATAAAACCTTTTTCAAGCTGTTTTTATTACGAAAATAATTTGTTTAAGAGATTGAATCAAATAGATTTACAAAATATTGAAAGTTTGTTCTTTAATTTTTTCCAGCTCATCTTTCATCAGTACAACGCTTTTTTGAATTTCAGAATCATACGCTTTTGAGCCGGTAGTATTTATTTCTCGCCCGATTTCCTGAACAACAAAAGACAACTTTTTTCCTTTAGCATCTTCTTCATTATCAAGAATTGAAATGAAATATTCGCAATGATTTTTTAAGCGCACCTGCTCCTCTCTGATGTCGATTTTCTCGATATAATAAATGAGTTCCTGTTCAAGCCTGTTAGCGTCGTAATTTTCTTTCCCCGCATTTTCTTCCAGTTGCTGGATAAGTTCATTTTTGATTTTTATTCTCCTACGCGGCTCTAGTTTTGTGATTTCATCCTCCTGAATCTTAATATTTTTTATCCGTAACCGAAGTTCTTTTTCTATAGATTTTCCTTCTTCAATCCGATGGGTATTTAGTTCCTGTAAAGCCATTTGTATTACGCCTTTGAGATGTTTCCAATCTGTTTCATCCAGCACGTCATTGCTGGGTGAAACAACTTCCGGTAATCTTAATAAAGCAGCCAGTACTGCATTTGTATCAATAGACAATTCACTGGCCAGAACTTCAATTTGTCTGTAATATGATTTTATGAGATCGGTGTTGATCAATACCGGCTTAGTTGTTCCATTTTGCTTGATTACAATCAAACATTCAATCGTTCCCCGCAATAGAATTTCCTGTATCAGACTCCTGATGTCAAATTCATAAGTTTTAATTATTGGAGGAATTTTTAAATTAATATCAAGTTGTTTTCCATTAAGTGATTTTATTTCTACGAGATATGTTTTGTCGCCGATTGTTTGTTCCGCTCTTCCAAACCCTGTCATTGATTTTAGCATCTTTATTTATGTTTTTTTAATTTGCAGCAAGTTATACAATTCCTGTTTAGATATTGGTTTCATTTCACCGGGAAGTAAATTTTCTAAAGTGATTTTTTCGATCCGGTATCTGATTAACCGCAAAGTTGGAAATCCTATAGAAGCGGTCATTTTACGAACTTGCCTGTTTTTACCTTCGGTCAAAATTATTTTCAACCAGCTATCGGGAATCGATTTTCTATAACGGATCGGAGGATTTCGTTCACTTACAATTGGAGGAGTAGTGAATATTTCTGCCATACAATTTCTTGTCTGATATTTTTTCCCATTCATATTTATTTGAACACCTGCCTTCAATTCTGTTATTTTCTTTTGTTCAATTGTGCCTTCTACCTGCACCCAGTATTCCCTTTCATGTCCGTGTCGTGGATTTAAAAGGGAATGATTTAGCTCTTTATCATTTGTTATGATTAATAAACCTTCACTATCAAAATCCAAACGACCAACCGGGTAAACATCTGAAGGAACTTTGAAGAAATCCTTCAGATTCTTTTTGCCTTCTGTTGAAGAAAATTGAGAAAGCACATTGAAAGGTTTATGGACAATAAAATAATTATTCACGGATTTATTTAGAATTTAGCATAAAATATTTTCGATGAAACAGGTTTGCAAAATAATAAAGCCCGACAAGAAATGCACGGGCTTTGTTATATAGATGGGTTAGTAAGTACAGGAAATAAATTTCCCTGCACAATATTAAAAATAATTTTCACGATAAGAAAAAATATTTGCAATTTTTTTATCAACATTTTAAAATGTCATGTGGATAAAGTAATAAAAATCGAATGGGAATTTTTTCCTTTTACTTTTTGAGTTCTCAAATTATCTGAAATACTTTTTTTATACCGGCCTTCAAAAGTGCTGTAAGTACTATGAACACAGCATTTTAGCGGAATGGATTGATTTCAATATTCCCCTGAAAATAAAAACCGTTTGTTGAAAATAAGTTCAATCAAAGTAATTGTATTCTTTTTATGGTCACTGTGTTAAATTTTTGATCGTGTCAAATGTTTCGAATTTTTTTTAAAATAAGCACTTCAAATTTTCAAAAGTTATCTTTGATGCTTAATAATTATTTATGCAATTTCCTTCTCCTGTTTCCGCAAATTGGATAGCGGACTTTACTCACGCAAAAATTTTAGGTGATGAAAATTTATTTGCCACCGGTATCAATGAAATCCATAAAGTAAAAACTGGTGACATAGTTTTTGTGGATCATCCAAAATATTATGATGCGTGTCTCAACAGCGCTGCAACGTTCGTTATTATTAATGCAGACAAAGAAGTTCCTCAAGGCAAAACATTATTTGTTGTTGATGATCCTTTTGAAGCCTATTTGAAAATTGTGAATCATTTTAGACCTTTTATTGCCTCAAATAAAATGATCAGTGATAGCGCAAAAGTTGGAAGGAATTCTGTTATTATGCCTAATGTCTTTTTAGGAAATAATGTAGTGGTTGGTGATGATTGTGTGATTCATCCAAATGTTGTAGTGTATGATTATTGTGTGATTGGAAATCATGTTGAAATACACTCCGGTACTATAATCGGAGGCGATGCTTTCTATTTTAATACAAAAAAAGATCGGAAGACCTGGTATAAAAAAATGCAAAGTTGTGGACAGACAGTTATTAAGGATCATGTTGAAATCGGTGCCAATTGTACGATTGATCGTGGCGTGAGTGATTCAACCATTATCGGAAGCGGAACGAAACTGGATAACTTAATTCATGTTGGGCATGATGTTGTGATCGGAGAAAATTGTTTGATTGCTGCACAGGTTGGAATTGCAGGAGGCACAATTTTGGGGGACGGCGTTACACTCTGGGGCCAGGTTGGTGTAAACAAGACAATTAAAATTGGTGATAACGCGGTGGTTATGGGGCAAGCAGGTATTACTGCAAGTATCGAAGGAAATAAAACTTATTGGGGAACGCCCATTCAAGAATTTTACAGTAAAAGAAAAGAATTGGTTCTAATAAAAAGACTTCCTGAAATTTGGGAAAAGATTAAATCTTTGTGAGTTCCTTTCTTCATTAATGGGTTTGAAAATTGAAGTATTTGTTCTTTTACTGTACTTGCTCTTCAGGCTCATAATCGTACGGAAGCATGTCGCCGAGCCTTTTGAATCCTAGATAGCCGTTGGTTGTAAGATCCTCCTGGTCATAGAAATATCCATTTTCATCAATAAAAAATGATTCCTTAAATGGGAAGATTAATGTTGATAATTGAAAATCCTTTTTAGCAGACGAATCTATAGCAAGATAATTTTTTTCAGGTTGAGCTTTATAAATGACCGCGACACGACTTTGATTTGGAAAAAACTCTACTGTCTTGGTACTGTCATCCTTTCTATAATTGAAGGCCCCGTAAATGTTTCGGATAGGGATAGCTTGATCCTCAAAGTTGTTGTTTACTAAGAACTGAATTTCAAAGCCATCTTGCTCTAATGTACGATGGTAAAGGCCCCGCATGAATTGCAGTAATGATCCTTTATAAGCAATAAGACGGTTTGCATTCCATGTGGTTAGTTCTTCCGGCGTTCCATGCATTGGTTCGAAAAGCGGGTAACCGACGAATAAATTTGTTTTTGAATTGTACTCATTCGTAAAAGAATCTATTGCAAATCTCAAAGTATATCCCAACGAAAAGTTTTCAACGATCAACGGTTCTTTGGCCAAAACCTTCAATCGGTTTCTCGTTTTGCTAAAATAGAAATGTAGTACTTCAGGGTTTTTGATCACACATTTTTTGGAAAATTCTGTCTGGCCGACGAAATAGTTTGTGAAAAAAGTGCCATATTTTTCCCAACCATCTGTTACTTCATTTGTGATAGATATCGTTATCGTTTCCAAAGATTTTATTTCAGGATTCAATTCAAAAAGCAAACTGTCATTCTCTGTTGATCCATTTATGCGCATCGTTTCTGTCTCATAACCGGTAAACGTTATTATCAATGAGTATCCTCCTTTAGGCAGCCTGATACTGAAGTTCCCATCTTCATCACTCGCCTCACCAATTGTAGTATTTTGAGCAAAAACTGACGCACCTTGTAAAGGAGCTTTTGTATTTTTATCAATTACTTTCCCTTTAACAATGAAATAGGTTGTTTGTGCAACAAGCTTGAATGGCGACAATAAAAATGAGAAAACTATTATGAAAATTGCCACGAAAAGAACCTGGGAATTTGTACTCATGGAAGGGATAATTTAGTTTAAAGAGAATATTTTTCTTTTAAAAAAGCGGTGGCAAATTCGATCGTATTTTCAATTTTTGTGAACTGAAAATTTGGGAGTGCTTTTGAAATTTTACTGTTATCAAAATATGTTTTTTGCTGAGCTGTGTATGCTGTTTCCTTTGTTAACAAAGGTTTCGTTCGGGTGAATTTTGTTTTTAAACTTTCTGTGCGCCAGATCAACTCTGCTAAAAAAGGAGTTACTTTTTTATGAGGAGGCATTTTCCCAAAACATCTTGCGATAGAAGAAAATATTTCTTTGTAAGGTAAATTTTCTCCGTTCAAAATAAATCGCTCAGAATTTATTTCGCTATTCATTAACAGGATCATCGCATGGGCCACATCTCTTACATCTACAAAACCCGTGACGCCATCAGTGTACCACTTGAACTCATGATATGCACTTTTGAAAATTGCAGAAGAACCTTTTTCCCAATTATTCCCACCGAGAATTAAAGATGGATTTACAATCACTGTTTGTAATCCTTCAGCAAAGCCACGCCAGACTTCAAGCTCACCCAAATATTTTGATTTTCCATAAATACTATTCCCGGTTTCGTCCGTCCAATTCATTTTTTCTGTGATCAGTTCTTTATCATTTGCTCTCCCCAAAGCGGCAACAGAACTAACGTGGAGCAATTTGTTTACGCCGGCTTCAAGGCATGCGTTTACCACATTGGCGGTTCCTTCAATGTTAATCTTGAAAAGTTTTTGTTTATCTTTTGGATCATAAGAAACGATCGCGGCGCAGTGGTACACCTGAGTAATTCCGTTCATTATTTCATTGAGGGAAACAACATCAAGAACATCACATTGTATCTTTTCCAAATTCTGGTGTGATAGGGAAATGGGCGTAACATGATAAATTGCTCTGACTTTTTCTCCCGATTCAAGTAATTGTTTTATCAGCTCATTTCCGACAAGACCCGAGCCGCCTGTGACGAGGATTTTTTTTTGAACAGCATTTTGTTCTGCAAAATATTCTTTTACCATTTCCCGGGATCTCCAGTTAATTATGAAAGAATGTAAATTAATTTATCTTTTTAAACTATCTATATTTATAAAAGCCCTGGCCGGTTTTTCTACCTAATTCGTTATTGGTTACTTTTTCTATTTGAATGAAAGAAGGTTTGAAACGGGAAGCTTTATCGAATGCCTCATACATGCTTTTTGTGACGGCCAGGTTAATATCCATTCCAATCAGATCCATTAATTTGAAAGGTCCCATTTTAAAACCACTCGCTTCCAGAATCTCATCAATTTCCACATGAGAAGCTATTCCTTCCTCAAGAATCTTCAAAGATTCGAGATAATAATGTCGGGCAACGCGGTTTACAATAAAGCCCGGAGCATCCTTGCACATCACCGGATTTTTGCCTAATTGTTTGCAGATGCTAAAGATCTTATTCGCCACTTCCTCATTCGTCTTATTTCCTTTTACGACCTCTACTAGTTTCATGATGTAAGCCGGATTGAAGAAATGCATTCCCACAACTCTTTCAGGGAATTTTATTTTATTTTGTATTGATGAAATAGAAAGTGAAGAAGTATTTGTAGCGAAAATTACTTCTTCGTTGTTATGCTTTGCAAGATCATTGAAGAGAGCTATTTTGGCTTCTTCTTTTTCGATGATTGCTTCAATAATTACAGTAGCAGTGCAATCTTTTATGTTACGAGTAAATTTTATTCTGCCGAAAATATCCTTTTTTTCGTTTGAGGTAATTTTATTTTTACCAAGGAGATATTGAAGGTTTTTTTCAATAATTAATTTGGCAACTTCTAAAACTTTTTCGTTTACATCGAACAGAATAGTATCGAAGCCTTTTTGCGCTGCTACCTGCGCTATGCCGCTTCCCATGGTTCCTGCTCCGCATACGCAAATTGTAATTTTCATGTTCTTTTATTAGAATAAATTGTTTTGCAATTCTAAATTTCATGTTCACTTTGAAGCCAGTAAACTAACAAATAAGGTGAATTCTTATTTCTTCATAAATTATTTGTGCTTAGACCGCACTCTCAAATTGTTTCAAAAACCTAAGATCATTTTCACTGAAAATTCGTAAATCTTTGATTTGATATTTAAGCATCGTAATGCGTTCGATACCCATTCCAAAGGCAAACCCGGAATATTTTTTTGAATCAATTTTGCAATTTTCCAACACATTCGGATGCACCATTCCACAACCAAGGATCTCTACCCATCCTGTATGTTTGCAAACGCTACAACCAGCTCCACCACAGATGAGACAGGAAATATCCATTTCGGCACTTGGCTCTGTGAAGGGGAAATATGACGGACGAAAACGTACTTTAATTTCTTTGCCAAACATTTCCTGTACAAAGAAATAAAGCGTTTGTTTGAGATCAGCAAACGAGACGTTATCGGCAATGTACAAACCTTCTACCTGATTGAAAAAACAGTGCGCCCTGGCGCTGATCGTTTCATTACGATACACACGTCCCGGACAAACAATTCTTATCGGCAATTTCCCTTTTTCCATTTCACGAACCTGAACGCTGCTTGTATGAGTCCGTAGCATCCACGCAGGGTTTTGTGAGACATAGAATGTATCCTGCATATCCCGTGCAGGATGATTTTCAGGCAAATTCAAGGCAGTAAAATTATGCCAGTCGTCTTCAATTTCAGGTCCTTCTGCCACAGCGAAACCAAGACGTTGAAAAATAGAAACAATTTTATTTCTTATGATACTGATTGGATGACGACTTCCGGTTGGCAGATGATCACCTGGTAAAGAAAGGTCTATTTTAGACTCTTTTGCCAGCGGCCCGTCACCAGCCATTTTTTTTAGCGCTTCATATTTTTCTTCAGCAAATAGTTTCAATTCATTCAACGCTTTGCCCATCTCTCTTTTATTCTCTGAGGGAATATTTTTCATTTCTCCCATCAATGATTTCACCGAGCCGTTAGACCCTAGAAATTTTATCCGAAATGTTTCGTCGGGATTTTTATCGTTGCTGGAAAAATTATTAAT
Source organism: Ginsengibacter sp. (assembly GCA_039935455.1). Lineage (GTDB taxonomy): Bacteria > Bacteroidota > Bacteroidia > Chitinophagales > Chitinophagaceae > Ginsengibacter. The sequence continues at coordinate 22,627 of JBDTKF010000127.1, read as the reverse complement.
TTCTTCTCTTAAAACATTTATTTGTGAAAGCAGGTTATCCATAAATGCAAAAATAAGTCAAAGCGCATTCACTATTATTTCCCATGAGTTTAAAATAATTTACCCTGTAGTTTTATTTCTGCGTTTTATTGTTAGGTTTGCCCGATAAAAACCTCAAATTGATATACGATTTACATGAGTATTTAGCGCCGTTAAGTGTGGCAGAAATAAGCGGAGATGCGGCTTACAATGATAGCCAGATAGGAAGAGTTATCAAAATTAATGAGGGCGAGATCCCGGATTTATCCGATGTGGACATTGTAATTTTCGGCATCAACGAATATAGAGGAAAGGGTTTTGTCGCACACGAAAATTCCGCGGATGCAATTCGTAAAAAGTTTTACGAATTGCACTATTGGCACAAAGAAATTTCAATTGCTGATATCGGAAATGTAAAGAACGGTGCTTCTTTAACTGATAGTTATTCTGCTTTGACAATTGTTTTGGTAGAATTATTTCAAATGAATAAAACTGTCATAATAATTGGCGGTTCACATGATAATACGTTGGCGCAATATTTTGCCTATAAAGAAATAAACAAAATTATTGATGCAACTGTTGTGGATGCGACGATTGATCTTAAAGGTGAATCGGTTTTACGGGATGAGAATTTTTTAATGGAGATGCTCACTGGCGAACCTAACATGGTCAGGCATTATAATCACATTGCATTTCAAAGTTATTTTGTGCATCCACGCATGCTTGAAACCATGGATAAACTTCGGTTTGATTGCTTCAGAGTAGGAATGGTAAAAGAAGATTTAGATGAAATGGAACCGGTAATCCGGAATTCGGATATGATCAGCTTTGATATTGCTGCAATAAAAAACAGTGACGCTCCTGCATCGGATTGTAGTCCAAACGGACTTACCGGGGAGGAAGCGTGTACGCTTATTCGTTATGCAGGAATGAGTGCTTCTGTTTCATCAATTGGTATCTATGGGTATGATGTTTCCAAAGATAAACACCAACTTACAGCGTTACAGATTGCGCAGATGCTTTGGTATTTTATTGATGGAAAAGATAAAAGTAGAAAAGAGTCTTTATTGAATGACAAACAAAATTTTAATGAATATCACACTGCTTTTGCAGAAGTAGATACGGTCTTTCTTCAAAGTAAAAAAACTGGAAGATGGTGGATGCAGCTTCCTGATAAGCAATTAATTGCATGTAGTTATAAAGACTATTTATTTGCCAGCAACAATGAAATTCCTGAAAGATGGTTGCGCGCTCAGGAGCGCGATGTATAATTATTATCATTTCTGGTAAACGAACAAATTATTGAGATTTATGTTTTGCTTTTCTCAAATATTTAACTCGATTCAACTTCAAATTCACCTATTAATATTGTAAAGTTGTCTATTGGAATTCTGTAAATTTTTGAGTGTAAATCCGGAATTCTTAATATCACGTGAACCATTCTTATTTGTTATTTTTGATAGTGTACGATAAGATTAATTCTTGTAACATAAAATGATTCAGGTCACTCACAAATCTTTCTTGTAAACCCGGTGTAGTATTTGAGATAATTTATTTAAGCGTTTTTATGCTTCAAAAAATGACTTTATTGAAATCTATAATTGTTCTGGGTTTTGTTTTTTTTTATGTTGGATGCAATAATCATCCGACTGTAAAGGACAAAGTAATTGTTGATGTTCCTGAAAAAATGGATGATCAGATTTCGGATAATATAAAAGCCGTTTTGATTTTTGCAAAAAAATCAAATGGATTTATTCAAGACTCAATAAAAATATCGCTCTTCAAATTGGTTAATTCGCTTTACGAAAAAAATGATTACAAAGGGATATGGAGTCAGAAGGAGTCATGGAATCCGGTGGCAGATTCTATGTTTAGTTTCATAAAAAGATCGAAATATTATGGCCTTTATCCGGAAGATTACCATTACAAAGAATTGGATTCTTTACGTACAAAAATTCGAAGTGATTCTTTAGTTCGGATGGATGCAGTGGCCTGGACAAAAGCCGATATTTTATTTACCGATGCTTTTCTAAAGACATTGAAGGATTTGAAAGAAGGTAGAATGTTGCCGGATAGTGTTTCCATAATTTCGAAGGGAAATTATCCTGATTCTTTTTTTATCAAAAAAATGAGAACAGCCTTGTCTTTCAATAATATTACAGAAGTCTTTGAATCGGTAGAGCCTACGAATATTAATTACATTTCTTTAAAAAATGCACTACCGGATTTTGTGGATAGTATGGATGTTCAAAAATTTTCGTTTGTTCATTTTCCATACACTGATACACTTGCATTTTATAAGGAACTTTACCAGCGGCTTCTGCAATCGGGAATTGGCGATACAATGAATAACGTACCCGACTCGGTGAAATTGAGTAAAGAAATAAAAAAATACCAGGCAAAACATCAGTTAATTGCAGATGGGAAAGCCGGTGCAGGAACGATTCGTATTTTGAATTTGAATGACAATGAAAAGTTCAGAAGAATTGCGGTTACACTAGACCGCTATAAGCAACTTGCTCCGCTTCCCGAGAATTATATTTGGGTAAATCTGCCAAGTTTGTTTTTAAAAGTTTGGGAAAACGATTCGGTCGTCATGGAATCGAAAGTTATTATAGGAAAACCTGCGACTCCAACGCCCCTGCTTCAATCCGAAATCACTAATATGGTTACCTATCCGAATTGGACAATCCCCGCCAGCATTATTCGGAAAGATATTTTACCCGCTTTAAAAATCAACCCGGGATATCTTGCCAGCAAGGGATTTTCACTGGTAGATTCCAAAGGAGAAATCATCAATCCGTATACAGTAAAATGGACAAAATATAAAATTGGAATTCCCTGGAAGATCGTTCAGGCAAGCGGCGCCGATAATGCGCTTGGGATATTTAAATTCAACTTCAATAATCCGTATAGCGTATATCTGCATGATACCAATCAGCGTTATTTATTTGCCAATTCAAACCGTGCTCTTAGTCATGGTTGCGTGCGTGTTCAAAACTGGGAAGCCTTGGCATATTATATCGCAAAAAATGATAGCTTAGCAACAAAGGAGGGACACCCACTTTCTTATAATAAGGATTCTATAAAAACATGGATTGATAACAAAGCGCGGAAAACAATCATGGTGAAGAAACGATTGCCGCTCTATATAGGCTATTTTACCTGCGAAGAGAAGGACAACAAGATTGTTGTTTATGATGATGTTTATAAGAAAGATAATCTGTTGGAGGAAAAATATTTTGCGAACAAATAACCTCTTTAAATACTTATGAAATTTTGTGGAAATATTGTTGACATTGAATCAAAAAAAATTTATTTTGGAGAAATAGAAGTAGTGGAGGGTATAATAAATTCTATAAAAGAGATCGATCGATTTAAAAGTGGTTTTTCTTTTATCATGCCCGGATTTGTTGACGCACATGTACACGTTGAAAGTTCTATGTTGATTCCTTCTGAGTTTGCAAAGCTTGCTGTCGTTCATGGCACTGTGGCTACAATCAGCGATCCGCATGAGATTGCGAATGTTTGTGGAATGGATGGTGTGGAATACATGATTGAAAATGGAAAAATGGTTCCTTTCAAATTTTATTTTGGTGCACCAAGTTGTGTGCCCGCAACAATCTTTGAAACTTCGGGTGCTTCACTTAGTGCGGATGCAGTTGATCAACTTTTATCAAAGAATGAAATTCATTATTTAAGCGAGATGATGAATTTTCCAGGCGTGCTTGGTCAGGATAAAGAAGTTCTTGCAAAAATAAATTCTGCTAAAAAGCGCAATAAACCAATTGATGGTCACGCGCCAGGATTACGTGGTGAGGACGCCAGGAAATATATAAGTGCCGGCATTAGTACAGATCATGAATGTTTTACGAGTGAGGAGGCACTCGATAAATTAAGTAATGGAATGAAGATCCTGATTCGTGAAGGAAGCGCTGCGAAAAACTTTGAAGCATTAATTGATTTACTTAATGATCATGAAGATGAGATGATGTTTTGCAGCGATGATAAACATCCTGATAGTTTGGTAAAAGGGCATATTAATGAATTGTGTAGAAGAGCTGTTGCGAAGGGAATTGATGTCTTCAAAATATTGAAAGCGGCTTGCATCAATCCGGTCAAACATTATAAGATGGATGTTGGATTATTGAAAGCCGGTGATCCTGCAGATTTTATTGTCGTTGAAGATTTGAAAAATTTCAAAGTAATATCTACTTATATCGATGGATGCCTTGTTGCTGAAAACGGACGATCAAAAATAAAAACGCAAACCTCTTCCATCATAAACAATTTTCATTGTTCCGAAAAGCAAGCTATTGATTTTCAAATCAAGGTATCTGATTTCCAAAATTCTGTTATTGAAGCTTTGGATGGACAACTCATAACTAATAAAATATTTCCCGTTCTTAAAAAAGATTATGGTTTTTATGTGAGTGATATTGAAAATGACCTCTTAAAAGTAGTGGTCGTTAACCGCTATAATAACGCCCCGGTAGCGAAGTCGTTTATAAAAAATTTCGGACTAAAACATGGAGCTATTGCATCTTCGGTTGCTCATGATAGTCATAATATTATTGCTGTTGGTGTTGATGATGAAAGTATTTGCGACGCGATAAATTCAATTATAACTTCTGAGGGAGGAATCAGTGTAGCAAATCATTCTGACTCAGGTTACCATATGATTTTACCATTACCTGTTGCGGGCTTGATGAGTAATGAAGATGGATATAAAGTGGCTGAGATGTATACGAATATCGATGCCGCGGCAAAAGAAATGGGGTCAAAGTTATCCGCGCCATTCATGACTTTGTCTTTCATGGCTTTGCTGGTAATTCCTCATTTGAAATTGAGCGATAAGGGATTGTTTGATGGAGATGTTTTTAAATTAATTTGAAAGATGAGTAATCGCTCTCGATTGAGAAATTTATTCCATCTCCTTTGCCCAATTATCTCTTTCATCAGGGCTGAGTTTCCATGGAGCAAAATTATTTTCAATATTGCTGAACAATGCATTCCATTCAGCGGGGGCATTGCTGTCTTCCATGATCAGATAACGCCGAAGCTCAAAGATAATATTCAATGGATTGATACTTACAGGACACTCCTCTACGCAGGCGTTGCAAGAAGTGCAAGCTCTTAATTCTTCTACAGAAATATAATCGTACAGTAATGTTTTTCCATCATCTTTGAATGTTCCGTTCTCTTTGATGTTAGTTCTTACATCTTCCATCCTGTCGCGGGTATCCATCATTATTTTGCGCGGGCTTAATAATTTTCCGGTAATATTTGCCGGACAGGCAGCAGTGCATCGCCCACATTCCGTGCAAGTATAGGCGTCTAATAGATTTTTCCAGCTCAAATCAAAAATATCTTTGGCACCAAATTTTTTCGTTTGTTCTTCACTGTTAGTTGGAGCTAATTCGGGTTTGAACATATATTGTACTTCCTTTTCAACATTCTTCATATTTTTCATCTCGCCTTTCGGCTCAAGATATTTATAATAAGTATTGGGAAACGCCAACAAAATGTGGAAGTGTTTGCTATATGGTAAATAATTTAGAAAAGCGAAAATGCCTGCAATGTGCAGCCACCAGGAGGTTCGCTCGATCCCTATTAATGTGGACGCGTTTAAGTTTGACATTGAGTTTGCGATAATACCGGATAAGATAAAACTTCCGTGATTGGCATAATGCACACTCCCCTGTAACTGTAAGGCCCTGTCGGCAGAATTCATAGTCAGAAACAAGCCCATCAGAATAATTTCTGTTATCAAAATCAGGTTGGCATCTGTTCGTGGCCAGCCATCTAATTCATGATTGATAAAGCGTTTTAATTTTAGCATATTCCTTCTTACCAGGAAAATTATGCAGGCTAATAAAACTCCTATTGCAAGGATTTCAAAAAAGTCTATTACAAAAGTATAAAAGCCTCCGAGCGCATCCGCGAACAGTCGATGAGTTCCAAATAATCCATCAAGGATGATTTCTAAAACTTCAATATTGATAATAATAAAACCTGCGTAAATTACGAAATGCGTTATACCGACGAGCGGATAACGAAACATTTTTTTTTGACCCAAAGCCAACAGCAATACGTTTCTCCAGCGCTCCTTTTTGTTATCGGAAAGGTCTTCTTCGTGTCCTAAATTTATATTATCTGAAATTTCCCTGACTTTTCTGTAGAAAAGAAAAATGGCGAAACCAAAAAGAATAGTAAATAATATTTGTTGCACGAGTTGCATAAAAATCTTTGATAGGCGCTAAGATAATGCTAAAAAAATAACCAGCTTGCGGATAGAGGATTAAGATTTTCGTTTTATAATTTATAAATTTAGGAAGGCCGGAGAAAGATTATTTATAGTAAACAAAGAAATAATTAGAATTTACTTTCTTTAGTAGATCAGTTGCTCTGAGATCATTGGTTCCGGTTGGTTCATTCTTTGTGTTATAATTGGTTAATTGTATATTGCTCATTATATAAAAGTTTATTCCCGACATGGATACTCAAATCATTCTTTCAAAAGAAATTGCTTTCAGAAAGCTTCAAAGGATCGCTTATGAAATTGCCGAGCAAAATATAAATGAGCAACAAATAATTCTGGCTGGCATAAAAGAAAATGGCAGTATCATTGCAAAGATCTTATTCCCTTTTTTACAAAAAATATTCAAAGGCGAAATCCTGATTATAGAAATTGCGATTGACAAAAAGAATCCGAAAAAGGTTTTACTTTCTGAAACAATAGATTTTGATAATAAGGTTATCATTATTACAGATGACGTTTCGAATAGCGGCAAAACATTGCTGTATGCGATGAAGCCTTTTTTAGGGTTTTATCCGAAAAAAATACAGACCTTGGTTTTGGTAGAAAGAAGCCATAAAGAATTTCCTGTTTCTCCGGATTATGTGGGGCTTTCTGTTTCTACAGCTCTTACTGAAAAAATTACGGTCGAAACAAAAGATGGTGAAATTGAAGAGGCAAGATTAAGCGATTATAAATGCTAATTTAAATATTTCCACACGATAAAGAAAGCAATGATAATGATCAAAATAATTAGAATGATGCTGAAATAAAGCCAAAAAAAATCTTTTAATCTTCTTTTATCTTTTATTGTTTTCTTTTTCTGTAATTGTTTCTGTAGGCGATGGTTCAGCTCTTCAGCAAGAATCAGTGGGTCTTTTTTATTTTTGAATTGATTGAGTCCGTCAATTGCATCACTCGCTAATTCCGAATCAACAAGCGTTTTTTCAAACTCATGTTTTTCTTCAACAGACATTTTATTGCTGAGATAATCCATCAGCATTTGATTGTCTATATCTTTGTTGCTATTTGACAATATGTTTAATAAACGCTCATTCATATATTCTATTCAAAGTAATTTTATTTTTTTATAATTCAGTCATTTAATGAATCGTAATCAATTTCGTGTTTCATCATTTGCTTAAGATTTCTTTTACCATTTTGCAGATGACTTTTTACCTGAAGCATAGAGTATCCCGTTAGTTCCGAAATTTCAGCATATGATTTCTTTTGCAGATAAAATTGGGTTATACATTGTTTTTGTTCGGTATTTAATTGTTCTATTGCCTTTTGCATTTTTTGATAGATAATTTCCTTATCAATTATTTCGGTTTCATTTTCAGGTATCTCAGCAGAAAGTGCCTGTTCATCTAATTGTAACGGAACTTTTTTTTGACCCCGTAATCTCATGAGACAGTAATTTTTTGCAATTGTATAGATCCAGCTTTTAAAATAATCCACTTTGTATTTGTGCAATTCGCTGATCACTTTCAAAAAAATTTGTTGGACACTATCTTGGGCGTCTTCCTCATTTTTTAAATACTTCATACAAACCCCAAGCAGCAATAATGTGTATCGGGGTAATAAAATTCCCAGCCATTGATTATCGCCGTCTTGATAATAGTTTTGTAACAATTCTGTATCCGTAAGATCTTTATATCTTGATTTCAAAAATGGTTTCTTTATTTGTATGATGTAAACTTAATTAAATTCCATAATTTACCTTTGCACAAACCTATTTGAAGATATGGAATATATGGTATGTTGTGTGCCCGTGAGCCCTTTGAGAGCAGCCGCCTCGCACAAAGTAGAGATGGTCACGCAACAATTGTTTGGAGAAAAGTCTTTCATCCTCGAAAGAATTGCAGGCAACTGGGCAAAAATTCAATTGAAGTATGATGGCTATCAAGGCTGGGTTCAGCAGAGTCACCTGGCAGAAATTGATGAGGAGCACTATGTTCAAACCGATATAGATCTTACTTCGGATTGGATAAACGAGGTGGATTATAACGGTCACAATATGTACGTTCCAATGGGAAGTTCATTGAGTGCTTTCAAAAATGGAATCGCTTTCTGGCGAAAAAATTCTGTTCATTTCAAAGGGAACGTATGGAATCCTGAAGAAATAAAAATTACCCCAAAGATCATCAAACAAATTGTTTTCAAATTTTTGAATACCTCTTATTTATGGGGTGGAAAATCTGTTTTTGGAATTGATTGCAGCGGATACTCCCAAATGACTTATAAATTTTTGAATAAACATTTACCACGTGATGCATGGCAACAGGCTGAAGAGGGAAAAGTGATTAATTTCTTACAGGAAGCGCATTGCGGCGATCTCGCCTTTTTTGATAACGAAGAAGGAAAAATAATTCATGTGGGTATTTTGTTGAATGATCATGAAATCATTCATTCATCCGGAAAAGTTAGAATTGATAAAATAGATACCGATGGAATTTTAAACCTGGAAACCAAACAACGCACTCATAAGTTGAGAATTATTAAAAGTTATTTTTAAGCTTCAAATTATTTCCAAATTAATGTTCTTTTCTTATCTCAGAGCTTTTGGTTAATAAAGTATACCACTTGTTTAATGATCGGATAAATGTAAATCCGGTTCATAAACTTCCGGATTAACGGCAAATGGAATTCGCTTCCCTTCTAATCCCGCAATAATATTTTCAGAGGCAATCCTTGACATTTCATTTCTTGTCTCAAAAGTAGCGCTTCCAATATGAGGTAAAACCGCGACGTTGGCCATCGTTAACAATGGATTATCTTTTTTCATGGGTTCGGGATTGGTTACGTCAAGCCCTGCACCCCAAATCGTTTTACTTTCTAAAGCATTTATGAGATATTCTTCGTTGTGAATTCCACCTCTTGCCGTATTAATAAAAATTGAAGTCCTTTTCATTTTTTCAAAAGCCGATTTGTTGAATTTATTCGTGGTTTCATTGGATAGATTTGCATGCACAGAGATCACATCACTATTTTTCAATAGATCGTCAAAAGAAACATATGCTGCATGTAATTCATTTTCTGCTTGATAGTTCTTATTGCGGTTATGATAAATAACTTTCATGTTGTATGCGCCAATGCAGCGTTTTGCCATTTCGAATCCGATATTTCCCAATCCATAAATTCCCAATATTTTACCAGATAAGTCAATACCTAAATTTGCTGTCGGTTCAAAAAATTTCCAATCATCTCTGATGATTTTTTTGTGCAGAAAAAAAGCCTTTCGCGATACCGCAAGCATGAGCAGAAATGCAGTGTCAGCAGTTGACCCGCTTAAAATTCCCGGTGTATTTCCTACAGGAATTCTCAATCGATCTGCTTCAGGAATATCCACATTATCATAACCTGCAGAATGCAACGCGATTACTTTCAGATGCTTGCATTCATTCAAAAAATGAGCATCAATTTTATTATAACCCGCCGACAAAAGAGCATCGCATTTTTTGCAATATTTTATCAATTCCGGTTGGGTTAATTCTCTTTTTTCCTTCCATTCTAAAATTTCTATTCCTGCATTCTGTAAATTTATTAATCCGATTTCCGGTATCTGCCGGGTAATGAAAACTTTCATTTAAAATTAATTTATGTCAGGCGCGATACTAACGATTTTGTTGATCAAAGGTAGGAAGTCAATTTGGATTGATAAAGAATAAGCTATTTACGGGTTGCTATCTGGCCACGGATCCGGCTTAGCGTTTCAGGAGTAATACCCAGATAAGATGCGATCATGTGCTGAGGCACCCGATGTATACAACCAGGAAAATTATCAATTAATTTTGTGTATTTCTCTTCAGCAGTTTCGCTTAATGAACTCATCAATCTCTTTTGCGTAGCAATTAAATTATTTTGTATCAGGATGCGAAAATAGCGTTCGAAAGCAGGCACTTTTCCCAACAAAATATTCCAATTGTCTTTTGTAATTAGCAACAGTTCACAAACTTCCAAAGCCTCTATATTATATGGCGAAATTTCATCGGTAAGAAAGCTGTAAATATCTGCAATCCACCAACCTTCCATCGAAAACTGAAGAATTGGCTCGTTCCCCTTTTCATCAACAGTAAAGGTTCGAAGCATTCCTTTTTCTACAAACGCAGTGTATCTGCAAACATCTCCATCCTGCAACAAATATTGTTTCTTGCGCAATTTTTTCGGAAAAAAAAGTGTTTTGCAGAAATCAAATTCTTCATTCGTAATAGAAATTTTCTCTTGGATACTTTTTTTAAGAAGCTCAAACATTTGTGCGCATTTTTATGAATTGAATCACCAAAAGTAGGATGAATTTACAGACACAGCTGAATTCACCAAATTATTGTTAACTACTTTTACAGCTACTTTCAACTTAAAAATAATGGATCACAAATACGACATTACTCAATTCAATTCTATCATACTAAACAGGCGCAGCATTTATCCGTACCAATTTGAAAAAGGAAAAAAAGTTCCCGATGAAGTTGTCCGGCAAATTCTTGAAAACGCAAATCGGGCACCGACTCATAAATTAACTGAGCCGTGGCGTTTCACTGTTTTCAGTGGTGAAGGGCTTCAGCATTTTGCAAACCTGCAAACAGAATATTATACAAAATACGCGGGGGATAAATTCAAAGAGAGTAAACTTAAAAAATTAGTTGAATACCCGTTAATGTCATCACATATCATTGTGGTTGGGATGAAAAGAAGTACAACTATTCAAATACCCGAGATAGAAGAAATAATTGCAACGGCCTGTGCGATAGAAAATATTTATCTTTCAATCAGCGCTTATGGATTAGCCGGATATTTCTCTACTGGTGGGATAACCTATTTCCCGGAAGTAAAACCATATTTTAATTTAACGCCAAACGATAAATTAATGGGTATTTTTTATATTGGTTATGCCGCGACTATTTTAAATCCGTTATCAAAAAGAGGGCCTGTTTTAGAAAAAATAAAATGGATCGAACAATAAATATTGCAAGAGTCTACATGGATTTCTTGAAAAAAAGTTTTGTGTTTATTATGAATGCGAAATAGGAATTACGATTATTTCTTCGTTTACTTAATTATGTTCAACATTGTTTTTGAATCATCGGGTTTAAATATTTCAAGCTTATAAATACCAACTGGAGTTTCTTTCTTAAAATAAATTGATTGAATACCATTCCCTCCGGCATAATTTATTTCTGTCGAAAAAAGTTTCTGACCTATGGAATTAAATAAATACAATCGATATTTTCCACCGGCCTGGTTGATGAATTCTAAATTGATACGGTCATTTTTGATTGGATTCAGGACAGCACGGATCCCCGTCAACAAATTGGACATAATTATTTTTTGGATTTCGCTATACTCAATCATACCATTAAGCTTAACGGCTTTGATCCGATAAAAATTAGCTCCGTTAAGTGGATGGTTATCAAGAAAACTATATTGATTTGAAGAATCGTTGGATGTGTAAACTTTTATTGTTGAAAATTGGATTCCATCTGCGGAATGTTCAACCTGGTGTTCTTTGATATTTTTTCCATTTTCAAATGTCCACATCAATCTGATATTTTTATTTTCAAGATACGCTTTCACTGAAAATATAATGTTTGCATTTGCCGCCAAACGTTTGAATGTTAGAAAAAAACGATCCGGCTTTTTTGAAGCATCATCAGAGGTAACAGAAAAAATAATAACTGTTGAGTCCTTCAAACTTATTGGCTTCTCATCATGCAAATATTGATCAGTGAGAGTGGCTGATAAATCTTCTTGAAAGTTTTCTGGATTGAATATGAATTTATATTCACGTTTCAATAAATTATGCAGATCATAAAAAATCGTATCAATTGCTTTTATGTTATCTTTTGCTTCTACGGATAAAATAGATTGATTACTTTTTATTGAAAAATTTTCCCCATTGTTGTATATTTTCAATACATCCTTCTCATCAATTTTATCTGAAAACTCATGATCGAAAGCTACTGCATTTCCATCAGCGATATCTCCATTATCTGCAAACAAATTTGCAAATAATATTTGTCTTTCCGAAGATTTCACTTTATTAACCAGATGATTAGCATCGTCTAGTTTGCATAGATTCGTAAAAGAAATTGAAATGGGAAAAGAATAAAAATTTTGAACAAAAAATACCTGCCCGGACTGAATGTTTTGATATGCCGATGATGATTGATAATTAGCAGTATTTCCGGGGATGGGATGAAAGTTGGTAACCTCCGAAATGGTTTGATACCCGCCCAATCCATAAGTGCCGGATAACGTTGGATCCCACGCGATGTATGAGGATAGATTATTTGAAAATGAAATCTTTGTGAAATCTATAGCAGAAGCATAAGGATTTCCAATAGATTGAAACTTTCCGGCAGGAACGATGCTTACGGGTGGTGAGAAATTAGATTCATATAATTTCCCTTTTGTTCTCAAAACCGTTGACACTGGAGCAGAGTTTACATCTCTAGTCATTCGATCGCCGCGCACGAAAATCATATAACCTCTTTTATTCTCAAGATCTGCTTTTGTACTTCCTATTCCAACCCATTTATTATTTTCAGCATCATAATATTTCATAGATGGTGCCGGAGAAATCGCATCAAAACTGTTATCAGCGTTAGAGACTCCGGTGATCCAGGTTCCGTATCCGGCCATATTTTTATTACCTCCTTCCTGCCACGTATCAAAAATTGTTTCGCCGAATGCAGGTGTAGCAAGGAATTGCCATGACTTTTGATGACCACCATTAATTGTGTTTGTATTGATATATCGCTCAACGATAAAACGACCATTATAATAATTAATATTTGCGTTTATGCCCAACCGTGATAGATAGGCTGTCTGAAATTTATCACTCAGCAAGCTAATGTGGCCGTTTAAATTTATAATCGAGTTATCATCTAATAATAGTTTTTTATGAACTGATAAACTATCATTAATATTCAATCCGGAAGAATTTTTATTCGTTAGATTATTGAAAATAACCTGTGGCGCTGTGGAAGAATAATTTTGGAATTTAGTTCCTTTAAAAATAACAGTTCCATTATTGTGTACAAAAACTGTAGTACTGATTTTTGAAAAGTTTTCCCAGATTATCAAATCACCTGGTGGGGCAATTTTGTTTCCAGTTCCTGAAAGAACAAGCTTTTGATAAGTGAGCCCATTTGCATTCGTTATTGGCTGGTCACCGGACCGGGAGTATTCTATGGTGCTACCGGGTTTCAAAATAATTTGAGTAATATTTCTATGAATGGAGGAACTTTGAATTGGAATTGATGTAATCTCAGACCCGTTGAAACCCAGGTTGTTTCCACATTTGGCAGTGCCGCCACTATCAATAATTATCGTTTCAGTACCATTTCCACTCCCAATAATTGTATTGTCATTTATCGAAAAAACGCCACCATTTTTTATCATAAAAATTCCACCATCATTCAAAGAAATATTGCCTTGAGACATTAAAACATTGGATCCGGTTATTTCTATCTTTCGGTAGTTTTTACTTCTGATTGTTTCCGGAGTGCCAGATGATCCTTTGAATTCAATTACGCCGCCGGTCAAATTATATAGACCACCGATTTTTGGATTCGGGCCGTAAGTACTAACAATTAATCTGCTGTTATCTGTCATCGTCAGATTGGTATTGTCATTTCCGATGTTAATACCATTAATATTTCCTGAGCAATCAAATACCGCATCATCTTTTATAGTAATAGTCCCTGAAGGAATAAATGGCCCGTTCGGTTTTTTTAATCCACTACCTGAAAAAATAAGATTACTGAAATCACTTCTTGCATTCAATGTTTGATCACCGGTCGCATATAGCTCAATTGTTGAACCTGGATTCACAACTATACTTCCGGAAACAATAGAAGAACCACTTCCGGAAAATCCACCGGTGCTTGCTGTTCGGAGTATCCCATTTAAAATAATAATGCCATTGGTATTTTTTATTCCAAATGATTTGACATCTAATGAACCATTTATAGTGAATGTATTTCCAGATAAATTATTATCAATGTTTGCGCCTGAAACGGTAACATTTGCTCCAATAGGAACAATTGAACTTGATGATAATTTAAGGTTATAACTTAAAATAATTTTCAAAGAACTTCCGTCTAAAATCGCGTTCGTTTCCTTGAGATAAAATTGCCCGGTTCCCGTTTGAGAAAGAGTAGCCGTTCCTCTTATTCCATTTCTAAAATATTTGTCGCCTGTTCCGGAAAAAGTCAAATCTGTTTTTACTTCTAATATACCATTGATATTCAAATCCAAACCGGAGCCAACTCCCGGAGTTCCACTTACTGTACTAACCCTAAAAATAGGAACGGTATTAGACGCCGCATTTGGAAAATAAGTAAGTCCCGGAGTTTCAAAAGGTGCTTTATTATTATACTCGAAAACAGATCCATTATCCCATTTGTTAGATAACGATGTGGCAAACTTTTCGTAACCGTTACCAATAGCAACAATAGCGTCGCCCAAAAGTATTTTGCCATTTGTAGCAACATGGATGTTTGCATTCGCGGACTGATTTACTGATAGGTTATAATTATCGGCGCTTACTATTTTCAAAATTCCATCGGGAGAAATAATCAGATCATCACCGACACCATCATTGATATTCAAAACGCCACCGGTCACTAATTCCAATCTGCCCATCACTGTTGTCTGGTCAAGTGAAACCGGCGAAGTAATTTTTACAGTATGCGAACTTTGAATAAGAATATTCTCTGCATCTTTTGTAGGTGCTTTTGAAGCGATATTCCAATTGACTTGATCAGAAGAAAATTCCCAGGTTGAAGGTGTTGTCCAGTCTCCATCCTGACGGCTTCTGAAATAAGTTAAGAATGAGGTAACTGATACATCCAAAGCCAGATCGTCTAATCGCCAGACCGCGATGTTCTTTGTAGATCCCACTCCGTTGAATCCATAAATCCTAAATGTTGATGAAGTATTCCCCTCATTCAAAGTGGAAACAGAATTATTAATCAAATACCATTTACTATCAATGTTCAAGCTTCCGGCTGCCAGATCATTATTATATAAATCGATGGAAGACTTGAATGAATAGGATTTCGGTCCTGTTGAAGTAGAACGTGATCCAAAGCTAATTGCATTTATCTTAATTGAATACCCCTGATCAGGAGTTAAAGTAAACTCAAAGTAAGTGCTGGCAGATATACTAAAAGGACCTGAAATGGTTGCTGCACCAGCATTGTAGTTGCCGGATGCGCCCACATATCCACCTGACGGGGATGATTTAGTGATCATTGTGGTAATGCCATTATTATTCCACTGAAGTAAATTTGAGATTGTTACATTGGGAACTGTATTTATTGATGCATTGCTGCTGTCATCAAAGTTCCAGACAATGACTTGCCCATCCGTAATATTTGGAACAATACAAGAACCGATTACTAATAACATGTTCCTCGAATAATATCTTTTGATAAAACATCTTCTCAAATTTGCCCGTGACAAATTTCCGTTTTGAAATAAGTTTCTCATATCAAAAAAATAATTTGATGAAAAAATAATTCTAAAAGGAATAGGAAAATTTTGAATTCTAAGGGAAGGCGGCTTTTGAAACGCTAATTAAATTAAATTCAATTAGAATACAATAATACATATTTATCTTTTAAAAATAAGTTTTTTTTTAATCTTTCGAATTTAACTGACGCTTTCTGGATTTCCTCTCCAACAATTCTAATAATTTTTTATAAGATTAACTGAGCCAATAAAGTGGATACAAAATATGAATCGTAGTGATTTGTTTATTTACTGAATGATAAAAATCTTTCGTCCATTATTTCTTCGAATGATTGATATATATCAATACAATTTCTTATCATATCTCATTGGTGGTGGGGCTTTATCGGTGATACCTTTGTGCAACAAAATAGAAATGGGCATAAAAAAAACGATAGCAATTGTAGGAGCCACGGAAAAAAGAGGGAAGGAATTTGCAAAAAAGTTTTCATGCCTGCCTTATCGATTGCTTTTAATTTCTGATGACAATCAAAAGCTTTCAGAACTGAAAAAAGAAGTTTTTCAACATAATCCATTCGCCGAGATTGATACGATTGAATGTGTGAAAGACGGTTGTTGGGAAGCAGATATCATTTTATTTGCCGTTGCGGGTTGTGATCAAAAAAACACATTGAAAATGATGAAAGAAGTCGCAACGCAAAAAATTGTAATTGTTTTTTCAGATACAGATGTACAGAAATATTTGCCGTATTCCAAAGTTGTGATGGCATCTGGAATTTCGTCATCGGATAAAATTTTTATCTCGGGGAATGATGAAGAAATAAACCTTGAAATTTCAAAATACTTTATTGAAGCAGGATATCAACTAAAAAAAACTCACAGAATTTTAAAATAAATTTTTAATCAATAAAAACAAAAAAATGAAAATAACGAAATGGAATGCAGATCCGATGCACACTGAAATTACATTCAAAGCAAAACATCTAATGATCACAACAGTGACTGGTCACTTCAATAAGTTTGATCTTGAAGTAGAAACACTGGGTAATGATTTCAAAACCGTTGAAAAGATTGAATTCAGTGCAGACGTAGATTCGATAGACACAAATAATGACAAACGAAATGCACATCTGAAATCTGCAGATTTTTTCAATGCAGAAGAATATCCAAAGATGAAATTTTCGGGAACAAAGTATGAATTAAAAGGTGAGGAAGTAATTTTGCAGGGTAATTTGACAATCCGTGGGACTACAAAGACTGTGTCAATGCGTGCAGAGTTTGGTGGCGTTGTAAAAGATCCCTGGGGCGGAGAAAGAGCTGGCTTTACAATCTCCGGAAAAATTAGTCGTAAGGAATTTGGTTTAAATTACAATGCCATTACTGAAGCTGGTGGTGTAGTAGTTAGTGATGAAATAAAAATAGTTGCTGAAATACAACTGGTCAGGTTGGTCACTGAAATGGCAGAAGAAAAAGTGCGGGTTATTGAAGCAGCATAAATAGAGACAACGTTCATTTGTAAACGAAGTTTTTTATTCATGATTTAATAACATAGAAATGGAAAATGAAGTTTTGGGATTACATCATATCACGGCTATCGCTTCAAACGCGAAACAAAATCTGGATTTTTATACGAAGGTGCTTGGACAAAGGCTTGTGAAAAAAACGGTCAACTTTGACGACCCTGGCACCTATCATTTTTATTTTGGAAATGAAACCGGAACTCCCGGAACGATTCTTACTTTTTTCCCATGGGCGAATGTCAGGCAAGGTCATACTGGAACCGGAATGGCGACAAATATTGGATATTCAGTCCCAAAAGGTAGTTTGGAATTTTGGTCAGATCGTTTGGAAAAATTTCATGTGGAGCAAGATTATAAGTCAGAAAAATTTGGTGAATCTTTTTTAAAATTTCAGGATCCGGATGGATTAAAAATTGATCTGATCGTCCCTTCAAATGAAGATAAGAGAGAGCCCTTTCAAACGAATGAATTGCATAAAAATGTTGCTATCAAAGGATTCCACAGTGTTACGTTAACATTGCGAAGCTTGGATCCAACGGTTGCAGTTCTTATTGATATACTAGGATACCGGTTTTTAAAACAGGAAGAAAACTGCTATCGTTTTATAACAGAATCGGTAGAAAATGCGGCTATCATTGATTTGGTAATTGCGCCAGATAAGACGCCTGGATTGAATGCTGCGGGAACAAATCATCATGTAGCGTTCAGGGTAAAGAATGAGAAAATTTTAATGGATTACCGCGAAAAAATTCTGAGTAAAGGTTTGGATGTAACTGAAAAAATTGATCGTGATTATTTCTTTTCTTTATATTTCCGTGAGCCAGGTGGAGTATTATTTGAGCTTGCTACTGAAAATCCGGGCTTTACAAAGGACGAAGAATTAAATGAATTAGGCACTCATCTGAAATTACCCAAACGTTATGAAAAAAGTAGAGTGGAAATTGAAAACGTTTTGCCGGAAATAGAATGAAAGATTTATTGTTATAAAAATAAAAAAAGAGTATTCGTGATAAAATTATTTTCGTGTATGCATCACTGTTACTAATTAAATAAAAAAAAAGTTATGAAAATAAATATCTGGTCGGACGTAAGATGTCCGTTTTGTTATATTGGGAAAAGAAAGTTTGAAATGGCATTGGAAAAGTTTCAACACAAAGATGAAGTAGAAGTTGAATGGCATAGCTTTGAACTGGACCCGAATTTAATTACAAGAACTGACATGAATGCAATTGATCATCTTTCTGAGATCAAAGGCATTTCAAAAGAGAAAGCCCTGGAAATGCATCAATATATGACTCAGGTAGGTGAAGAGGTTGGTATGAAATTCAATTATGATAAAATTGTTGTGGCCAATTCTTTCGATGCGCATAGATTGATTCAATTGGCAAAATCCAAAGGGTTAGCCAACGAAGTGGAAGAAGCGCTATTCAAAGCTCATTTTATAGAAGGGAAAAACATCGACGACGAGAATCTACTTGTTGAAACTGGTGTTTCTATTGGTCTGGATGAAAAAGAAATCCGAGAAATGTTTGCTTCTGATGCTTTTACAGACAAGGTAAAACAGGATGAAATACAAGCACAAACTCTTGGCATCAGGGGAGTTCCTTTCTTTTTGTTTAATGATAAATATGCTGTTTCAGGAGCCCAGTCGCCTGAAACATTTTTGAATGCAATGGATCAAATATGGAAAGAATTTGAAAAAAATAAAAAGCCTAAAATCCTTAACGAGGGCGAAAGCTGTTCTGTTGATGAAATATGTAACTAAATGTGTAGGTGTTTTTTTGTTTTGTTGATAATAGTAATCTCTCATTCTTACTGACTTCCAGATGATTGACCGTAGTAGTTCTCTCCAATAATCTTCATAAAATCTAATCTTAAAATTGTTATTAAAAGTTCTTTTACTGTTATTTAAAGGAATGGTAGTATAGAAGTGTTATCAAAATAATCTCATTCCAAAACATTCAAAAGCTTTTTATATCAAATTTTTAGGTATAACATTTGTGACTTTGATATTTGATTGTTTCGATATTTTTGATCAAAGTATATATCCTTGTTCTATCTGGATATGAGAATAATCTTTCACTTTTAAAACATTTTTATGTCTTTTGATTTACTTGATATGGTAAAAAATTATTTTACCGGTGACTTAATCAAACAAGCTTCTACTCAGTTGGGAGAAAATCCATCGGCGATCAGTAAAGCAATGATTGCAATAATTCCAACAAGTTTGGCGGGTATTTTAAACAAAGCTACATCCGGGGCAGAAGGCGCGAAGGAAGTTTATGAGAGTGCAAAAAACTTTGCTGAGAAAGATTTGGAAATTGACGCGTCAGGTTTTGGCGGAAATGACAACAGGATTATGGATGGTTTTTTTGGTGCAGATCAATCTGAAGTACTTCTAAATATTTCCAAATATTCCGGTATAAAAGAATCTTCATCTTACCCATTAATGAGCATGGCGTTTCCTCCAATACTAGGTATTCTGGGAAAGCATGCTGCGCAAAATAATTTATCAGCAAGCGGATTATCGGGCTTCCTCTCTTCTCAGAAAAGGCAAATGATGCAGGCGATGCCTTCCGGATTAACAACTGTTTCAACAATGTTGGGACTCAACCCGGTCGGAACGACAGCCTCCTCATTGGCTTCTGATGAAAAATTGGAAACTTTGAAAACTCCAATAGATGACATACACACGATTTCTGAAACACCTACTGCAAAGTGGTTGGTTCCTCTACTGGTTATTTTAGCAGTAATTGCATTGCTTTGGTACTTTTCAAAAGGGTGCAATCAAACAAAAACTGTCACAGCAACAACTATTAATACTACCGTAATAGTTCATGACATTACGGAATATAATATCTCCAAATTTGAAAGTATAAAAATTTAATTTTGTTTACCGGAAATTTAAAATAATGCGAAGATCCGCATTTCGTCTTTAGATAAAATCATTATTATCTTCAATTGTAGAAACTAATCGTATCAGCCAATTGAATGCCGGAAGCCCAAACTACTTATAAAAATCTTTACCTTTGCATCCTTTTATTTTTAAGGGAGATTTATAATAAATGACGCAGAAATATCGTGAATATAAAAAGCTGGATCTTACAGAAATAGCTGATAATGTTCTTACATTATGGGAAAAAGAAAGCACTTTCAAAAAAAGTATTTCAAACCGGGAAGGAAAAACTCCATTTGTTTTTTTTGAAGGACCTCCAAGCGCTAATGGCATGCCCGGAATACATCATGTGATCTCCCGAACTTTGAAAGATTTGGTTTGCCGGTATAAAACCATGAAAGGTTTTCAGGTAAATAGAAAAGGAGGATGGGATACGCACGGATTACCAGTAGAACTTGGCGTAGAGAAACTGTTGGGAATAACTAAAGAAGATATTGGAAAGACAATTTCAGTTGAAGAATACAATGCAACTTGTCGACGTGAAGTTTTGAAGTTTAAGGATAAATGGGATGAGGTAACAAAGAAGATGGGGTACTGGGTTGATCTTGAACATCCTTATATCACTTTCGAAAATAAATATATAGAAACGCTGTGGTGGTGTCTGAAAGAATTATACAAAAAAGGATATCTGTATCAAAGTGTAAGTATCCAACCTTATTCTCCGGCTGCCGGAACCGGATTGAGTTCGCATGAATTGAATCAGCCGGGAACTTATAAGGATGTAAAAGATACAAGTGCGACGGTAATGTTTAAAGTAATCAAAAACAAAAAAAGTGATTTTTTGTTTAAACATTCTTTTGGCGACCTTTATTTTCTTGCATGGACAACCACTCCATGGACATTACCTTCTAACCTTGGTTTGACAGTCGGTGAGAATATCGAATACTCACTTGTTAAGACTTTCAATCCTTATACTCATTTGCCCGTTTCGGTTGTTCTTGGTACTGTTTTAATTCCAAATTATCTCAAATCAGAAGCGGAAAATGCATCCTTCGAAAACTATAAAGAAGGCGATAAAATAATCCCATGGGAAAAAATATTCAGTTTCAAAGGAAGCGAATTGGAAGGATTATCTTATGAACAGTTAATGTCTTTTGAAGCAAATTCCTTGTCGGTGATTGAAGAGATAACGCCGGGCGCTCAACCGTTCAAGGTAATTTTAGGAGATTTTGTAACTACAGAAGATGGCACAGGAATCGTACATACGGCACCTGCATTTGGCGCTGATGACTTCAAAGTTGGAAAGAAAAATGATTTAGGGATATTAATTCTTGTCGATAAAAAAGGGAAATTCATTGAAGGAGTCGGGGAATTTAGTGGACGTTATGTGAAAGATTATAAAGATGATCCGCACTATGAGGATGTGAATGTGGATATTGCTGTAAAATTGAAGAAAGAAAACAGGGCTTTTCATATCGAAAAGTTCAAACATAATTATCCACATTGCTGGCGTACTGATAAGCCCGTTATTTATTATCCACTTGATGCCTGGTTTATCAGAACGACTGCAGTAAAAGACCGGATGATAGAATTGAATAAAACCATCAATTGGAAGCCCGCTTCTACAGGAACGGGAAGGTTCGGAAACTGGCTGGAAAATATGGTTGATTGGAATCTAAGCAGGAGCCGTTTTTGGGGAACTCCTTTGCCAATATGGCGCACTGAAAATGGGGAAGAAGAAAAATGTATAGGTTCAATTCAGGAGCTAAAAGATGAAATTAAAAAATCGTTCGATGCAGGGATATTGGAAAATGGTAAGGATTTAGATTTACGAATCGAACGAATGGTTTCTGACTTGCACAAACCGTATGTGGATGATATCATTCTCACTTCTTCTGATGGAAAACCGATGAAACGTGTGCCGGATTTGATAGATGTTTGGTTTGATAGCGGATCAATGCCTTATGCGCAATGGCATTTTCCTTTCGAAAATGTTGAGGAGTTTGAAAGAAACTTTCCAGCTGATTTTATTGCAGAAGGTGTCGATCAAACCCGGGGATGGTTTTATACGTTACATGCTTTAGCAGTTTTGTTATTTGATCGTGTTGCTTACAAAACGGTAGTGAGTAACGGACTGGTACTCGATAAGAATGGAAATAAAATGAGCAAACGGGTAGGAAATGTAGTTGATCCATTCGAAACCCTGAACATTTTTGGGCCGGATGCTACACGATGGTATTTAATTACCAATGCTTCACCCTGGGATAATTTGAAATTTGATACCGAAGGCATCAAAGAAGTTCAGCGTAAATTTTTTGGAACTTTATACAATACTTACCAGTTTTTTGCCCTGTATGCCAATGTTGACGGCTTTATTTTTGGTGAAGTAGAAATTCCGATTCATGAAAGGCCGGA
>JBDTKF010000126.1:0-18562 GCA_039935455.1 Ginsengibacter sp. | reverse complement strand
AATTTCTTTTTCTGAATCGTAGTGTCGTAGAAATAATACTGGATATACCAATTTTGAGAGAGTGCAGAAGCTTTGCACGTTTTCCAGTTTTTCGGTTTTACCGAAAGGGTGCTGCAGTTGCAGCCGTGAGATAATGAGATCATAGCTTTTACTAATGTTTTTACTAACGTTTATAAAAGCTACAGCGTAAAATCAACTCAAAAAAGAAGCTGAAAACCTTATCAGATAAGGCTTTCAATTTGTGGGCCCACCAGGACTTGAACCTGGGACCACCTGATTATGAGTCAGGTGCTCTAACCAACTGAGCTATAGGCCCAATTACCTTTGACGGTAATTTTAAGGTCTGCAAAAATAGAAAAATTCGCCAAGTCGAAAGAAATATTTTTCTTTGTGGATGCAAAATATTGAAAATGTCATTTTTGATCTCGGTGGGGTTATCCTTGATATAGATTATAACCTTACCCGTGTTGCATTTGAGAAGTTGGGTGTTTTACATTTTAATGAAATGTATTCACTGGCGACCGCTGATAGACTTTTCAAAAATTTGGAAATAGGTACCATCTCTGAAGAATATTTCTACCAGGAGTTTAATAATTGCACCGGCCTCAATTTAACTGCTGATGAAATCAGGGTAGCATGGAATGCGATGTTGCTCTCCTTTCGCGAAGAGAGCTTAAAATTTTTGTCATCGGTGGGAACGAGGTACAGAATATTCCTTTTAAGTAATACCAATTTTATCCATCTAAATTCTTTCAAAAAGATTTTTCATCAACAGAAAAGAGAAAAGCTTTTTGAAGAATATTTTGAACAGGCGTTTTATTCGTGTGAAATTGGATGGAGAAAACCTGATACTGAATGCTATAACTGGGTCATAAAAAAACTAAATATTGATCCGAATAGAACACTGTTTATTGACGATTCTCAGTTCAATATTGAAGGTGCAAAAAAGGCAGGCTTACAAACCATTCAATTATTACCAGGGATGAAGATCGAAGATCTTGGATTATAATTTGAAAATACGAATCACTGTTATTTGTTCGTTTACTACTCGTTATTTTACTTCTTCAAAATCGATGTAATCTTCTTCAGTCTTTTTGGTAGTTTCCGTTGATACCGTTTGAGAAGTTTGTGGCTGATTTTGATAATTTTTCAAATCACTCTGCATTTTATCCTGCATCTCACCAAATTGTTTTTTTATTTTTTTGGAGGATTCATATACAGGAATGATGAAATCAAAAATGAATTTATATAAGAGATACAATAAAAAGAGCTCGGCAAGGGTTCTAAAAATGTTCATGCAACAAAAATAATTGTTTTAAATCATTCAATCGCCTCAACCTCCGAATTTTGAGTCCAAAAAATTGTTAATGAATTTTTTAAAAAAAACATAATTTGGACTGTAATGCTGATTTGCCATACCTTTGCAGCGTAAAAGATTAGTGAAAAGGGAACGGAAGCGTTCCCTTCTTTTATTTTCAAAATAAGTTGAAACATCGATGAATACAACCGGACTTGAGAAGATTGAAGAATTTGTAAAAACGTTCATTGCAAATACGCCGGAATTGTTTCTTGTTGAAGTTCAAATTGCTCCAGGAAACAAGATCGCACTTTTGCTGGACGGCGATCATGGGATTACAATCGATAATTGTACAAATGTTCATAAAGCACTTTATAAATTCATTGAAGAAACAGGCCTTTTTGCAGACAATAATTTTTCACTGGAAGTTTCATCGTTCGGAGTGGACAGACCATTGAAATTATTACGACAATACAAGAAGAATATCGGTAGAACAGTGGAAGTAATTTTAAATGATGGAACAAAAATGGAAGGTATATTAAGAGCAGAAACCGAGGAAAGTATAATCATTGAAGAAAAAACAGGAAAACGAAATACGATGACGATAAAGAACACAACAATATTATTTAATCAGATAAAGCACACAACTGTGCTGATAACTTTTTAAAATATGGCAAGTATTAATTTAATTGAATCCTTTCAGGAATTCAAAGACGCTGAAAACATTGACAGGCCTACATTAATGAAAGTAATGGAAGATGTTTTTAAAACATTGATCCGAAAGAAATTTGGCTCAGATGACAATTTCGATGTGATTGTTAATGACCAGAAAGGTGATTTGGAAATCTTCCGTCGCCGCACAATAGTAGACGATGACGATTTATACAATACGCTTACAGAGATCGAATATAAAGACGCGATAAAAATTGAACCCGACTACCAGGTTGGAGAAGAGTTGTATGAGGAAGTGGATATTCAAAAAGAATTTGGAAGAAGAGCGATACTTGCCGGAAAGCAAACACTTGCCAGTCGTATCAATGATTTGAAAAAAAATATTCTGATAAAAAAATACGAGGACCGGATTGGTGATATTATTAATGGCGAAGTGTATCAGGTTTGGAAAAAAGAAATTTTATTGCTTGACGAGGAAGGCAACGAAATGTTACTTCCAAAATCTGAACAAATTCCATCTGATTATTTCAAGAAAGGAGAAACCATTCGTGCAGTTGTAAAAAAGGTTGAATTAAAAAATAACCAGGCTTATATTATTGTTTCAAGAACTGATAATTCCTTTTTGGCTAAATTACTTGAAATTGAAGTTCCTGAAATTTTTGATGGCCTGATCGTTATCAAAAAAATTGTTCGTGATCCGGGTGAAAGAGCGAAAGTAGCTGTGGAAAGTTTCGACGACCGTATTGATCCAGTAGGTGCTTGCGTAGGAATGAAAGGCAGCCGGATTCATGGAATCGTTCGCGAACTAAAAAATGAAAATATTGATGTCATTAATTGGACAAATAATACCCAATTACTTATCCAACGTTCACTTACTCCGGCCAAAATTACCAGTATGGAAGTAGATATGGAAGCAAAGCATGCCAGTATCTATTTGAAACCTGACCAGGTTTCTTTGGCAATTGGCCGTCGAGGCGTTAATATTAAATTAGCTTCTGAACTGACAGGTCTTGAACTTGATGTATTCCGCGACAACGAAGGCGAAGTGGAAGAATATGATGTGGATTTGGATGAATTTGCAGATGAACTGGAAACCTGGGTGATTGATGAATTAAAAAAGATTGGTTGTGATACAGCGAAAAGCGTGTTAAACTTGTCTGATGAAGAACTGGAGCGCAGAACAGATTTGGAGAAGGAAACAATTTCGGAAGTTAAAAAGATTTTGAACGAAGAATTCACAAATGAATAGGCGAACATTTCAATCTGAAATATTCAGTTAAATGTTTGTTTACTATAATTATAAAATAAAATTACTTCTTTAAAAGAAGCAGGAAAAGTTTAATGGGAGAAATAAATACACCACGGTTGATGGCTGCGGCCAAAGAGTTTAATATAGGCACAAATACCTTAATAGACTTTCTGGTATCAAAAAATTTTAGCAGTGATGATCTGAAGCCAAGCACAAAGCTTACAGAAAATATGTACCGTGTCTTGCAGATTGAATTTCAGCCTGATAAGGTTGCAAAGCAAAAGGCCGAACAAATAGATCTTCCTAAAAATGCGCCCTCCGATAATAAGAGAAGGAAAGATGAACAAGACCTTTCTTTTTCTAAAAAGGAAACAATAAAACCGCAGGTAAAAGAAGAAAAGCCAATACCGGTTGAAGAAGAAATACCGATACCGATAGTAGAAGAAGTCATCGAGGAAAAAATTGTTGAAATTCCGCCAGTGGAAGTTCCTGTAATCGAGATAGAAGAAAAAAAGGAAGAGAAAGAAAAAATAGAAGAGCCACTGCCAGTTGTGGAAGAGCCTGCTGGCGCTGAAATGATCAAAACCGTAGTGCCGGAAATTGAAGGCTTGAAAATAATAGATAAAATAGATTTGAGCACCATTGATTCTTCCGTAAGACCTAAGAAAGATTCGAAAAAGAAAGAACCCAAAGGAAAAATAAAAGGCGTAATCAATAAGGAAAAGGAAGCGACTGAAATACCGCCAAAAGGAATGCCACAGCCTATCGGCCCGATTGCCTTACCTGAAAAGGAAACGCCGGTAATCATGAATATTAGAGCGGTAAAATTGGAAGGTCCGAAGATATTGGGCAAGATCATATTACCCGTGCATAATGATACAAGGCCAAAACCCGCCGATGAAAGACGAAAGCGCAAACGAATTATTGTAGAAAAGAAACCGGGAAGCCATCCTCATCCGAGTGCGCCACGTCCACATGTTGGACCGACTCGTCCTGCTGCTGGTGGAAGATACAATAGAGCAGCACCTCCAATAAAAAGAGAAGATAAGGAGATCGATCAAAAAGAAATACAGGATAAGATAAAGGAAACCCAGGCTAAGCTTGCAGGTTCCGGAGGAAGAGGAAAAAGTCTGAAAGCGAAGTATCGTAAACAGAAAAGAGAAGAAGCCGCCGAAAATATTGGCGAAGAAATAAGTGATCATAAATTATTGGTTACCGAATTTATTTCGGTGAGCGAGTTTGCTAACCTGATGAATGTAAGTTTTGCAGATGTCATTAGTAAATGTATGAGCCTCGGTATCATGGTTTCTATTAACCAGCGTCTTGAAGCAGATGTAATAGAACTTGTTGCAAGCGAATTTGATTATGAGGTTGAATTTATCGATATAGATAATCAGCATGACATAGAAGAAGAAGAAGAGGAAGAAAATGAGGAAGATCTTGTGCCACGTTCTCCGATTGTTACTATTATGGGACATGTGGATCATGGTAAAACTTCTTTGCTCGATTATATCCGTCATGCGAATGTTATAGCAGGCGAGGCTGGTGGAATTACTCAGCACATTGGTGCCTATGAGGTAACGGTGAAAAATGGCCGTACGATTACTTTCCTGGATACTCCGGGACATGAAGCTTTTACAGCGATGCGCGCCAGAGGTGCAAAGGTTACAGATATAGCAGTGATTGTAATAGCGGCAGATGATGCCGTGATGCCACAAACCAAAGAAGCTATTTCTCATTCCCAGGCCGCGGGAGTGCCTATGGTTTTTGCATTAAATAAAATGGATAAAGAAGGTGCAAATCCAGAGAGAATAAAAGAACAACTTGCCGGAATGAATATCCTTGTAGAAGATTGGGGAGGAAACTATCAGAGCCAGGAAATAAGTGCTAAGAAAGGTTTGAATGTAGATGTACTTCTGGATAAAGTTCTATTGGAATCTGACCTTCTCGAATTGAAAGCAAATCCTAAGAGGAGTGCTAGCGGAACAGTGATTGAGGCCTCTCTGGATAAAGGTCGTGGTTATGTGGCCACTATTTTGGTTCAAAACGGAACTTTGAATCAGGGAGATCTTTTGGTTTCCGGACAACATTATGGCCGTATAAAAGCGATGTTCAATGAACGTAATCAAAGGGTAACAACAGCACCGCCTTCAACCCCTGTTTTAATTCTTGGATTAAACGGTGCCCCACAGGCTGGTGAAACTTTCAAAGTTTTTGAAGATGAATCCGATGCCAAAGAAACTGCTAACAGAAGAGCACAGATATTGAGGGAACAGGGAATCAGAGCTAAAAAACATATTACATTAGATGAAATCGGTCGCCGGCTTGCTTTGGGTAATTTTAAAGAATTGAACCTGTTAATCCGTGCCGATGTGGATGGATCTGTGGAAGCGTTGAGCGATTCTTTACAAAAATTGAGTACGGAAGAAATTGCAGTAAGTGTCATTCACCAGGGAGTAGGGCAGATAACAGAAACTGATGTTATGTTGGCTACGGCTTCTGACGCAGTAATTATTGGTTTCAACGTGCGTCCGTCGTTGCAAGCTTCGAAAACAGCGGAACACGAAGGAGTTGAAATCAAAACATATTCAATTATTTATGACGCAATTGATGAAGTGAAGAGCGCTATGGAAGGAATGCTGGAACCAAAAATTCAGGAGAAAGTTTTGGGTATTGCAGAAATCAAAGAGACTTACAAATTTGATAAGGCTACAGTTGCTGGTTGCATGGTGATAGAAGGAAAAATTGCAAGGAATAGCCGGATTCGATTGGTAAGAGATGGAATCATTGTGCATACCGGTGAACTTGGAAGTTTGAAACGATTTAAAGATGACGCAAAGGAAGTAACCAATAATATGGAATGTGGTATGATCATCAAAAATTATAATGACCTGAAAATAGGCGACTTGATTGAAGCCTTTGAAGAAATTGAAGTGAAGCGAACTTTATAATAAATTAAACTTTTTTTCTTTTAACAAAAGCAGTTATAACTTTTAACTTTCCAAAAAAATATCTCACGAATTACAACCGTATTTTTGGCAACACATTTATAGAAATGGTTTGGGCCACGTTTGTGCATTTCATTTACAAAAATTTCCAATGAGAATAATTTCGTTTATTGTTTGTTTACTGACGATCACTTTTTCATCGTCTGCACAATCCAAAAAGGTAATTGCTGATAAAATAATTGCAACTGTTGGTGATAAAATTATATTGAGGAGCGATATTGAAAACAGCATTCATGACATGAAGCGCCAGAATATGGAGATTCCGCCAAATGCTTCCTGTATCTTATTACAACAAGCTTTAGCATTGAAAGCGCTGGTACTACAGGCTGATCATGATTCGCTTCCTGTTTCTGATGAAGAAGTAAACGCAGAAATTGAAAACAAAATCCGTTTTTTTATTTCCCAATACGGAACCAAAGAAGTTCTGGAACAGATTGCAGGAAAAACGGTTTTCCAATTGAAGGAAGATTTCAGACCAGTAATCCGCGATCAAAAGCTGGCACAAGCTGAGAGGGATAAAATTGTAAGTAGTGTGAGAATTACTCCAAATGAAGTGGAAGCGTATTATTCAAAAATCCCAAAGGACAGTCTTCATTTTTATGAGTCACAGCTTGAGGTTGGACAAATTGTTGTTTACCCAAAACCGAGCAGGGATTTGGAAAACTATGCAATTGATCAATTGAAAGGATATAAGAAAGAAGTAGAGGATGGATCCAAAAAATTTGAAGTCTTGGCTTCGCTTTTTACGGATGATCCGGGGAGTAAAGAAAATGGCGGATTATATGAAATCAACCGCAATGAAAAGCAATGGGATCCTGTGTTTTTGTCAAAAGCTTTTAGTTTGAAAGATGGACAGATTTCCAGTGTTTTCAAATCTAAATTCGGATATCATATCATTCAGATGGTTAGCCGGCGTGGCGATGATGCAACTATCAGGCACATTCTTAAAATTCCTCAGGTAAGTTCCATAGAAGTGAATGCTGCAAAAGAAAAATTAGATTCTATAAGAACACTTTTAACGAATGGATCACTGAAGTTTGGAGAAGCCGTTTCCAGATATAGTGAAGATGATAACAGTAAATTTACCGGAGGCCTTATTGCTGGTCCCGATGGAACTACTTTTTTGACAATCGACCAGCTTGATAAAGATTTGGTTTTAATGCTGAAAAATTTGAAAGTTGGTGAATATTCAGTACCCACGGAATACATGGATCCTTCCGGACAAAAGAAAGCAGTTCGGATTGTTGAAATAAAAAGCAAAAGTGAGCCTCACCGTGAAAATCTGAAAGACGATTATGATAAAGTGGCCCAGCGCGCACTGGAAGAAAAAAAGAACAATACTTTGGAAGAATGGTTCAATAAAAAAATCCCAACTTTCTATGTAAATATTTCCAAAGAGTATGCATCATGTCCTGAAATGCAGAAATGGACTGAAAGTGCAACAGCCGCTAAATAGCACTGTTTTTGGTTTTCAAATATCTTGAGATTATCCCATTTTTGTAAAAAAAAATTCAACTTTTTTTATTCCTGGATAAAGTCGTACTGTACTTTCATCAAAAATAGTCCGCCTGGAGGAACAGAAAAATCTGCCTTTGTACAATCTTTATTTTCGATAATCTTACGAAATCTTTCCAGGGTTATTTTACCTGTTCCAACCCGTAACATAGTGCCTACAAGTCCTTTAACCATCCCTCTTAAAAAACGATTGGATTTAACCCGATAAACCAATGTGTCATTTCCTTTTTCCCATTCGCTCTTTTTTATATGACAAATGAAATCTTTCACCTGTGTATTCTTTTTTGAAAAAGATGTAAAATCATTGTTTGATAAGATGATTTGAGCTGCATCCATCAATTTGCCGATATCCAACGGATAGGGATAATAATATGCACGATCTTCAAGAAAGGGATTTTTTTCGCTATAAATTATATATTCATACTCACGCGAAATTGCATTAAACCTACAATGAGTCTTATCATCGACTTTTAAAATATTTTTTATAAGGATATCCCGTGGAAGGATTGCGTTGAGATTATAGATAGCTTTTTCGAAATCTAATTCTGTGTATGAATCATCAGAGACTTGCAAATTATCCGGAACTTTTTTTTCTTGTGAAGAAGGGATGGTATCAAAATGAAAATAGTTTTGTAAAGCATGAACGCCGGAATCTGTTCTGGATGCACCGGTTAACGAAAATTTTTGTTTAAAAAAAACAGACAACGCTTTTTCAATTTCAGCCTGGATGCTGTTGGAATTCTTTTGTATCTGGAAGCCTGAGTATTCGGTTCCTTTATAACTTACTTCTATAAAATATCTGGCCATAAATAATTAGGATAAAATAATCATTTATGGATCATTGCCTTAAATCGATTGAGATAATATTCATCTCTTAATTGTGATTCAAGAATCTGGTATTGATCGGAATCGGAAGTATGCGCAAAAGCAGCATCGAAAAATTCATATTTGCCTTCATCATTCAAAAAAAGATAGGAAAGATCTTTGATCTGCTCGGTACTAAAACATTTATTTCTAAAATATTTTTTTGCTACTTTAATCATGTTTTCGTTACCTATTTCAGTGAGCATCTTCTTGCGAAGTCTCAAAAAATCTTCATTTCCTGCAAATGATTTGCAATCTGAATTTTTAGTTGAAGAAGTTACTACTTTCGGCAGTAAAATGATTTCGCCGCCGGCGGATTTATCATTTTTCTTTTCTGTTAAGTTGGGTTGACCTTCTTTTGCAAATTCCTCTTTGTTCGATTGATTAACTACTTCTTTCGATGAATCGATGATGAAAACCTGCACCGGACTGGTATCGGATTTTTTTTTCTTTATCCTACTATCATTATTATGAACGTAGCCTGATGTATCATTTTCAATTTTAACGACGGAAGAAGTGATGTTAAACTTTACACTATCAGTAAACGAAGAAACAGGCGGATTTTTTATTTCGGTAACGGTATTATTTTCATTGGTTGTCTTCGGTTCATTTTGTGAAGGCATAAAAACACTTACTGTATCAGGCTGATGATTATTCAAGGATTCGTAAACCATTTGAAGGCCTTCTTTATTTTGCCTACTCAAAAGTTTGGAAACGGATGAATCATTTTTAACTTCTGCAAAAGTATTAGCATCGGAAACAGGTACTGATACCACATTGTCCGGAATTAACTGGCTATCAACAACGGGAAGTTTTTCCTGCGCACTTGTTTTAACCTGGTGATTGTCTAAAATGGAAGAATCTTTAACCACATTTGCAAGCATTTGGGAAAACCGGTCAGGCTCTTTTGTAGTGTTAGTTGCCATCGGTTTATCAAGATCTTTATTTCCATTTATTAAAGCAAGCGTTTCTAAATTGAATAGTTGTAGCCCTTTATCTTCAAAATTTTTGATCAAATATCCTTCGTTGTTGTCAACAGAAAGATTGAAACTTTCTTCCGGATGTTCTTTTTTGGGAAATCCAATTGCTATTTGATAATCTCCATCTGAAATGCCTGGAAGTATTACGTATCCTTCCGCAGAAGAACTGATTACTTTATTATTCATTTTTACATAAAACGGCTGTCCGTTATCTGTTTGCAAATAAACAAAATGAGTTTGCTGCGCCTTTGAAGAAAAAGAGAGTGCTATGATCAGGAAAAGAAAAAATAGTTTTTTGTATTGAGAAATTAACATCATCAGCAAATCTATTTAATATACCATTAAATAGCATCTTCCCTACAAAAAATAAGAACTTTTTGTATATTATTCTTTATTAGGATAAAATTTCTTTTTTCATATTTCGGGAATTGGTAATTTTATTCTTAGAATTTAATTTAAAATTAAAATTTTGTAAAAATGAAAAAGATTACATTTTTGAAAGGGCTTATTTTAGTATTTGCTGGTATGCTGGTTACTTCATTGATTTTTGCCCAGTCTGATAAATCAAAAAGAGCGAGTCCTCCGGAGGTTACTACTGGCAAAGTAATGGGCGCGAAGATTACGATTAATTACAGTAGCCCGGCTGTTAAAGGAAGAAAGATATGGGGGGATCTCGTGCCGTATCATAAAGTTTGGAGAGCTGGGGCAAATGAAGCAACCATATTTGAAACAGATAAAGGCATTAAAGTAGCCGGAAAATCGTTATCAGCAGGTAAATATAGTTTGTATGCTATCCCTGGTGAAAAAGAATGGATATTTATTTTCAATTCAAAAACGGGTCAGTGGGGAATAAAAATGGACGGAAGCACGTCTGAAGAGCCTGTCAACGATGTATTACGCATAGCTGTCAAACCGCAAAAATCCACCTCTTTCAATGAGCAGTTGAAATATGTAATTGACAAAAACGGGTTCTCACTCTTGTGGGAAAACCTGAAGGTACCGGTTTCAGTAAAATAATCTTTTAATTGACATGTTTGCCTGGTATCATTCCGAATATGTGATACCGGGTAAACATTACCATCCGCCACTGGCTCCGCCACCACCACCACCGCCTCCGCCAAAGCCACCGAAGCCGCCTCCGCCAAAACCTCCGCCGCCGAATCCGCCACCTCCACCGCCACCTCTTCCTCCGCCGCCCAATATATTCCCCAGTAAAAACCAGGGTAATGCACTACCCAAAAAACTTCTTGAGCCTTTCCTGCTCATGTAAGAACCGCCGCCACCACCGCCTTTCCCGGAAAACAAAAAGACAATTACCAGGAAGATTATTACAAGAGGAATAATTTTACCAATGGTAACATTGTTCTTTTTCTGTGCGTTCGGGTCAGCCTTGAATTCTCCGGCAGCAGCCTGAATAATAGCATCTACTGCGTTTTCAAATCCGGAGTAGTAATCATTGTTCTTGAAAAAAGGAATCATCCTTTGGTCAATGATCTGCTTTGCAAGTATATCCGGCAAAACACCTTCCATCCCATAGCCGGTTTCGATGCGGGCTTTATGGTCATTTTTTGAAACAAGAATTACCACACCATTGTTTTTACCTTTAACCCCGATTCCCCAATCACGCAAATATTTCAACGAAACCTCCGCGATATCATATCCCTGAAGATCTGGAACAGTAATAATTACAATGGCCGACGAGGTGGAATCATTATAGCTTCTAAGTTTCTGTTCTAATGACTGTTTCTGAAAGGGCTCAAGCAAATTTGCAAAATCATTTACTGCCATTGGTGGAACTGGCTTGCTTTCAATTTTTTGAGAAAAAACTGATTGAAAGCTTATGAAAAGAAAAAGCAGTAAAAATAATTTTTTCATGAATGAGAAGTTACACAAGGTTAATTTCCAAAAATAATTTCGTCGGGAAGTTCATTCTTATCAACCTCTTTATCATAAGGAAAATGATCTTTCAGGGCCTCGCCAATTTTATGAACCGAAGTTATGATTCCCGCAACCACACTTTCTCTGCTGAAAACAGACAAAATTTCCTTTACGGATTCTTTCCAATATTGATCACCGCCGGCAGCTTCATGAATTCCTTTATCAGCAAAAATAGCCAGTTGTTTATCTTTGATAGCAATGTAAAATATTACGCCATTTCGTAATTCTGTTTTTTCCATTTTCAGATTGCCAAAGATTTCTTTTGCCCGGTCTAATGCATCAACGTAATTGCACCGGCCTTCCACAAAAATTCTGATTTCTCCGCTGGTTTGCTTTTCAGCTTCCAGAATTGAATGAACGATTGCTTGATTTTCTTCTTCAGAAAAGAAAGGCTTTTTGCGTGAAAATCGCCACGTCATAATTGCGGTTTATTTGATATTGAATTGCACATCTGGTGCATTTTCGGATCCGGCATCTGCTTTATAAAACGCTTTTTCATGGTAGCCAAAGAGGCCAGCGAAAATATTATTTGGGAATCTTTTTACTCTTAAATTATAATCCTGAACGGCGGCATTATAATCCTGCCTGGCTACATTAATTCTGTTTTCGGTTCCTTCAATTTGCGTTTGGAATCCCTGGAAAGCCGCAGTGGTCTTCAAATCAGGATAATTTTCAACCACGGCCAATAATTTACTGAAAGAACTTTGCAGCCCCGCCTGTGCATTCTGGTACGCTTCTAATGATTTTGGATCATTGATATCAACGTTAATGGAAGTTGCTTTTGCCCGCGCCTGAACTACTTCTGTCAGCGTTCCTTTTTCAAAATTTGCAGACCCTTCAATGGTTTTTATAACGCTGTTATAAAGATCTGTTCTTCTTTGATAATTGGTTTCTACGTTACTCCATTTTGTTTTTACATTCTGATCTACGTTTATCAAATTATTGTAAGCACTGCATCCCCAAAAAAATATCATTACAATAATACCGAGGATAACGAAGAGGCCGGTTTTTGATTTCATAATGGTGGTTTTATTTTATTAATAATCTTAAAGATAAATGTTTTGAAATTTATGAGTCAAATTTTTATACGGTCAAATTCCTATTGAAGAAAATATTTTTTCCACTTCAAAATGTGCTAAATGTTCTTATTCTTTGATTGCTTTTATACCGGGCAATTGTTTCCCTTCAAAATATTCGAGTAACGCGCCACCTCCGGTGGAAACGTAGCTAACTTTGTCGGCAAGGTGAAATTCATTGATTGCGGCAACGCTATCGCCACCGCCTACCAGACTGTAAGCACCATTTTTAGTGGCTTCTGCAATTGATTCTGCTATCGCTTTTGTACCAGCCTGAAATTTTTTCATTTCAAAAACACCCATCGGCCCGTTCCATAAAATAGTTTTGCTTTCCGAGATTGTTTTGTGGAATAGTTCAATGGACTTTGCGCCGATATCAAGCCCCATCCAACCTTTTTCAATGTGGTCATTGGTTACCATTTTAGTGTCGGCATCTTCTGAGAATTTATCTGCTATCACGCTATCCACTGGTAAAAGAAAGGCTACATTTTTTTCCATGGCCATTGTTAGAATTTCTTTTGCGAGGCCTAATTTATCTTCCTCGCATAAACTGTTACCGATCTCTTTTCCCTGGGCTTTTAAAAAAGTATAAGCCATCCCGCCTCCGATGATAATGTTGTTTGCTTTTTTCAATAAATTTTCGATGATCTCAATTTTATCTGAAACTTTTGCTCCGCCAAGAATAGCTGTAAAAGGCTTTTCAGAACTGTTTAAAACTTTATCTGCATTTGAAACTTCGGCATTCATCAATAGTCCGAACATTTTTTTATCTGCAGGAAAGAATTGGGCAATAACTGCTGTGGATGCATGTGCGCGGTGTGCAGTGCCAAATGCATCGTTTACATAAACATCTCCCAGTAAACTAAGTTTTTTTGCAAATTCCTGGTTTCCTTTTTCTTCTTCTTTATGAAAACGTAAATTTTCTAAAAGCAATACTTCACCTGGTTTTGAATCGCTGGCTTTTTGTTCAGCTTCTTCACCAACACAGTCATTCGAAAATAAAATACTTCTTCCGGGTAGCAATTCTTTCAAATGTGGTAACAAATGTTTTAAAGAAAATTTATCTTCCGGGCCATTCTTCGGCCTCCCAAAATGTGACATTAGAATAACGCTTCCTCCGTCGTTTAAGATTTTTTGAATGGTTGGAATTGCAGCACGCATTCTGGTGTCATCGGTGATATTGAAATGTTCATCAAGTGGAACATTGAAATCTACTCTTACTAATGCTTTTTGATTTTTGAAATCGTGTTCTGTAAATTGGGACATATCTTTTTTGATTGTTTTCAAAAATAAATAAAAACGCCGAAGTAGATTTTTTTCTTTGAACTGAAACGGATTCTAAACAAAATATTATTAGTGCAAATCGGCAGTGATGAACTTTAAATTCGATTGTACAAATAATTCAATTGATTAATCAAAACTTCTGATGATTAAAATTTAGTTTTATTTTTCTTCAAATAATCAACGAAAAAAAATAAATTTGCTAATGTAAATATTTCCCTACTATATTTGTAGGATATTAGGTATGGCACTTATTTCAATCATATTTCAACTTTCATCTTGCAGCAATATTTGCATGTGTACCTGTTGTATGCCGTAAGGCATCTACTCTTCATATAATCCCAGCAAAGGCTTCGCCTTACCCATTCAATAAAATCTTTTCATTTTTAATTTCATAAATAATCATTCATGAGCACTCAACATTTCGAAACTTTACAACAACATGCAGGCCAGGTGCCTGATCCTACAACCGGTGCACGGGCTGTACCTATTTACCAGACTACATCTTTTTCTTTTAAAAATTCAGAGCATGGCGGAAATCTATTCGCACTGAAAGAATTTGGAAACATCTATACCCGAATCCAAAATCCAACAACAGATGTTTTTGAACAAAGAATGGCCGCATTGGAAGGAGGTGTAGCAGCTCTGGCCACTTCT
Source organism: Ginsengibacter sp. (assembly GCA_039935455.1). Taxonomy (GTDB): domain Bacteria; phylum Bacteroidota; class Bacteroidia; order Chitinophagales; family Chitinophagaceae; genus Ginsengibacter. The sequence goes on along the minus strand of JBDTKF010000126.1, from coordinate 4,025 downwards.
TCAGGCTTAGCTGCTCAGTTCCTTGCGCTAAATAATATTTTACAGGCGGGAGACAATTTTGTATCAAGCCCGTTTTTATACGGCGGCACTCACAACCAGTTCAAAGTTTCTTTTAAACGCCTCGGTATTGAAGCAAGATTTGCAAAAGATGATAAAGGACCCAGCATAGAAAGTCTTATTGACGAGAACACAAAAGCGATTTTTGCAGAAACAATCGGTAATCCGGATTTTAGTGTTCCCGATTTTGATGGTATCGCTGCTGTCGCAAAAAAATATGATATTCCATTTATTGTGGATAATACTTTTGGCGCAGGCGGGTATCTTTTTCATCCGTTCGAGCATGGCGCTAATGTTGTTGTTCATGCTGCTACCAAGTGGATTGGCGGACATGGGAACAGCATCGCCGGCGTTATTATTGACGGTGGAAACTACAATTGGGGAAATGGAAAATTTCCGGTATTCTCTGAACCATCAGAGGGATATCACGGTATGGTATTTAATGATGTATTTGGCAGCAAAGGTCCTTTTGGAAATATACAGTTTGCCATTCGTGCACGCGTGGAAGGTTTAAGAGATTTTGGTGCAGCTATTTCTCCATTCAATTCATTTTTATTAATCCAGGGTTTGGAAACACTATCGATCCGCATGGAACGTCATGTTCAAAATACCCTTGATTTGGCACAGTGGCTCGAAAAACATCCGCGTGTTGAAAAAGTAAATTACCCCGGCCTAGAAAGCAGCCCGCATCATTTAAATGCAAAAAAATATTTGAAGAAAGGATTCGGAGCGGTTCTTTCATTTGTCTTGAAAGGTGGGAAAGAAAGCGCAACAAATTTTGTAGATAACTTGAAAATGATCAGTAATCTGGCGAACGTTGGTGATACAAAAACTTTGATTATACAGCCTTCCATCACTACACATCAGCAATTATCTGATGAAGAACAGAAGGCAGCTGGCGTTACTCCAACCCTACTGAGATTGTCGGTTGGGATAGAGCATATTGATGATATAAAAGCAGATATTGAACAAGCTTTTGAAAAAGTTTTTTCAAAATAATTTGATCTGATTTCGGTTTGATATTGGCCTGTAATTCTACGGGCCAATATCAAAAACCGTTAAAGTCATCAAAAAAGAATCTGCCGTTTTTGAAAGAAATAAATTACAAACTACACACTTTATTAAAATTGATCAATCATGCCAGATTTGAATTTTTCTGTTAAGGGATTCAGTGAGAATCATACAAAGTTTATAGCAGAAGCTCGCGACTTTAAAATTGTAATTGACGAGCCGCCTTCATTGGGTGGTACCGATGACGGGGCCAACCCTGTAGAATATTTATTGGCAAGTTATGCCGGATGTTTGAATGTGATGGGACATCTGGTGGCTAGTGAATTGGGTTTTAAATTAGATAAACTTGAAATTGAAGTTACAGGAGATGTAAACCCCGACAGGCTTTTTGGAAAGTCGTTTGCAGAGCGGGCAGGATTTAAAAAGATCCACGTAACCTTAAAACCTTTCGCAAAAGTTTCTCCTGAAGTATTAAAAATCTGGACCGAGGCAGTCGAAAACCGTTGCCCCATCAATGATAATCTACGGGAAAAAACGCCAACCGAAATTGAGGTGTTGAATTACTAAAAAGTAGTTTTTTAAACGATGTCTTATATTTGCAAAGTTTCTTAATTATTGAACAGTTACAATTTGCCGAACAGCATTTACCAACACGAAAAACCTTTTACTCTCGAATCCGGATACACCTTATCCCACTATCATTTGGGCTATTCCACATATGGAAAATTAAATGAGAAGAGAGATAATGTAGTATGGATCTTTCATGCTCTTACTGCCAACAGCAATGCAGAAGAATGGTGGCCGGGACTTGTAGGTGAAGGAAAGTTATTTGATCCGGCAACGTATTTTATTATCTGCGTAAACATGCCGGGAAGTTGCTATGGAAGTATTGGCCCCCTGGATAAAAATCCAGTGACAGGAAAAGTTTATTATCATGATTTCCCTTTTTTTACACCGAGGGACATGATTCGTTCTTACCAGCCGTTAAAAAAATTCTTGGGGATTGAAAAAATAAAAATTGGGATCGGCGGTTCTATGGGCGGTCAACAATTACTGGAATGGGCTATTGAAGAACCAGATTTATTTGAGATCATTTTCCCCATTGCTACAAATGCTCGACATTCTGCCTGGGGTATTGCTTTCAACGCTGCACAAAGAATGTGTATTGAAGCAGATGGTACCTGGAAGGAGGAAAATCCGAACGCCGGAATTGAAGGAATGAAAGCAGCAAGAAGTATTGCATTGATTTCATATCGCCATTATGAAACGTATCATGTAAGTCAGAGTGAACAACACCTTGATAAAATTGAAAATTATAAAAGCGAATCTTATCAGAAATACCAGGGTGAAAAACTGAGCAAACGGTTCAATGCTTTCAGTTATTATTTTTTGAGCAAAGGAATGGATGCGCAAAATGTGGGCCGCGGAAGGGGAGGGATTGAAAATGCTTTACAAAAAATAAAAGCTAAAACCTGCGCAATCGGAATAACAACCGATATTCTTTTTCCCTTGATTGAGCAACAATTCATTGCAGAAAATGCGTTGCATGCAAAATTTAGTGCTATTAAATCTTTGTACGGGCATGATGGCTTTTTAATAGAATATGAACAGATTGAAAATATTATCAGCGAAGTTATTTCGTGCTGATTTTCGTTGAACCGAATTCATAGTAAACCAACAAATAAATAAAATTCCTGTTTTAAAAGATCTGAAATCAATCCGTGTATTCCAAGAGTTCATCTAACAAACAGGAAATGAATTCAAATTACAAACGACTTAATGTAGTGCGTAATAAATATTCAAAATTTGACTCTTTATTTCAACTGGGACTAATTTTTCGAATTTTGACTTAAACTTGGAGACTGTAAATCCATTTTCACCAAACCCTTTGCTATGTTGCACTTCTGAACTTCTCTAAGAATTTGCCGATTGTAGAATCAATGCATATTTAATTTCATCCAAACCGTATTTAAAGATAATTTCATCAGTATCTGCCTTGTAAGAAGTAATTTCAACATGGCAGATGGATTATATAAAGGTAAATCAATATGGAAAACAAAGGCTTATACTCACCTGAATTTGAACATGACTCATGTGGAATTGGTTTTGTAGCGAATATAAAAAGTAACAAGAGCCACCGGATTGTTTCTGATGCACTGACTATTTTAGAGAACATGGAGCATCGTGGTGCTTGCGGATGCGAAATAAATACCGGCGATGGCGCGGGGATTTTGATTCAAACTCCCCATGAATTTTTTTTCGATGAATGTTTGAAATTGGGAATTCGTCTTCCGTCTTATGGAAAATATGGAGTTGGCGTTTTATTTTTTCCTAAAGAAATCCGTCTAAGAGAAGAGTGTCGCGATATTTTTAATCGCTGCGCGGAAACGCTTGGGATGGAAATTATGGGCTATCGCAGAGTGCCCGTAAATACAGAGGAAATTGGCCGCTCTGCCTTATCTGTAGAGCCGGAAATGGAGCAGGTTTTTATCGCCTGCCCTGATCATATCACGAATCCGGATGAATTTGAAAGAAAGTTGTTCGTTTTAAAAAACTATGCTACCAAAACCATTAATAACACCGTCAAAAAAGATGCGATTGGTTTTTATGTATCATCACTTTCTTATAAAACTACCATTTACAAAGGTCAACTTACCAGTCGTCAGCTTCGTGGATATTTTCCGGATCTGAGTAATAAGAAAATTGTTTCTGCTTTCGGGTTGATCCACTCTCGTTTCGCAACCAATACTTTTCCTTCATGGAAACTGGCGCAGCCTTTTCGTTATATCGCGCACAATGGCGAAATCAATACGTTGCAGGGAAACCTGAACTGGCTTCGTACGAGTGAAAAGGATTTTATTTCTCAGTTCTTTTCTGAGGAAGAACTGGAAATGCTGCTACCGATTGTAGAGCCTGGCCAATCAGACTCCGCTTGCCTGGATAACGTAATTGAATTG
>JBDTKF010000125.1:0-18259 GCA_039935455.1 Ginsengibacter sp. | reverse complement strand
ATTTGTGAGATAATTATTCAAACATTATAGGAAAGATACCAATTCGGAGGAAGCTTTTGAGAATTTATTTGGATAGACTTTTGGAAAGTTTATTTCTGAGTCTGCTATTTGGGAAAGAGATTGCCAGACTTTCCAAAAGTTGTGGGCTACTATTTATTGCGGTATTTGTTGTACCAGGATTTCATTTCCCGCTTTGTCGTAGTAAGTGCAAGTCATCATATCGAGACGCGCAAACCATTTCTCAATACCTGCTTCTGCACAACCTTTACAAAACGTGAGGTAGTCTGTTTTACCTTGCTGGTGAATTTTTAATTGCTCCACAAACTTTTCCTTATTACTTGTATCAGCAATTTCAAGTTGTTCATACAGGGGGTCGGATGTAGTCTGGTACTTATTTTCACCAAAATATCCGGTATGGCTATCAACTACCCATGTTTCATAATCTGTTACTCCCAATTGTTTGAGCTGCTGAATGTATTTTGGAAAATCTACACCGCTTTTCACTTTAGAATGAGCTTCTACTATCTGTTCTATTGTAAACATCTATTCTGTTTTTTTGCCGCAAAAGTAAAAAATGAATAAATAACCATTGCATATTTGTGGAAGGAAATAGAAACGGGATATAAAATTGACTGGTGGTGACATGAACTACATCAATGAAATGCTGAATTAGAAAATGAGGATTCCATTAAACCGGATCTGAATTCTATTTCCCAATTATCATGTCTTTCAACGACCAAAGAATTGCCAACACATCCTTCCTGGAATCTTCATCGACATGATGATTATCCAGAACCATCAAAACATCATCAATGACGTGCATGTATTCTGTCGGATTTATATTCATTCCGGTATGGGTAGTCACCATGTCTCTGCCTGTATAGGTTACAGGACCACCGCTTCCCGCGCTAAAAAAGTCAACTGTATGTTGTTTTATGACAGCTAATTCAGCCGGCTTTTCTCTGTAAGGTAGAAACCTGGCGCTGATTGCCTCGTTGTTCATATGCGCTTCCACGATATCATCAACAATTGTTTTAATACCACTGACACCTCCAAGGCGCTCAAAAAGATTATTAGTCATGAGTGTTTTGTTTAAAAGTGAAAAATGATAATTGAAATGATACCGAAAGTATCCGAACTGAATAAGTCTCTATTAAATCTTTGTCCGAATAGAAATTAAAGCTTCATTGCTTCTATGTAAGTTACGAAATTAATAAGCAGGGCTGTAAAATATTTTTAGAAGTGCTGAAAGTTTCAACTTATTAACCAATCCGAATCTGGCTGAGATGAAAATACAAAACGCTGCTTTTTGTTTGCATGAAAGAACAGAATAGAAATTCCGGTTATTTATTTGTTTACTGGATTATTTTCTTTGCGTTTACGGATTACCGTTAGTCTGAACATAAATCAAATTGTTTCGGATGGTCGTTCGCTATACACAGGTATTTCAACAAAGAAACAAGTCCATTCGCCTTCTTTTGTTTCAAACCATATTTTTCCGTTCAACGTTTCCACGATCCCTTTGCACATAGCCAGGCCAAGCCCGGTCCCTGATGTTTTTGTGGTAAAATTGGGTGCAAAAATCTTATTCATCATATCTGCACGGATTCCAGTCCCATTATCTTTAATCGAAATCAAAACTTTTTGATCATCAGACCGGCTTTTGAGTTCCAGCTTCACTTTTCTGTAATCAGGAACAGACTGTACCGCGTTTTGAAGAAGGTTGGTGAACAACCGGTTGATCTGGGTTTTATCAGCTTCAATCAATATTTCATTTGGATAAATATCTGAATCAATTAAGATTTCATTATTTGTTGAATAAAGTGTTATCGAATTTTCGAGCATTTCATTCACGTTGAAAACCTGCTTCCGGGTATTGCCAATCTTTGCAAATTGTGAAAAATCGCTGGCAATTTGGGAAAGATGTTCTATTTGTTCCAACAAAATTTGGGCGACGTATAAAGAGATGTTTTTGACATCCGGAGAATTTTTATCGATGGCCATTTGTAAATACTGAAGATTCAACTTCATTGGCGTAAGCGGGTTTTTAATTTCATGCGCAACCTGTCGCGCCATTTCACGCCACGCTCCTTCTCTCTCACTCCTGGCAAGCATTTCAGCGCTTATGTCTAATTTCTTAACCATCTTGTTATATTCTTTCACGAGGTCGCCGATCTCATCTTTTCTATTCCAGACAATTTCCTCATTACTTGTTTCAAGATTAATCTTTTTCATCTGATCGCTGATTAAAGAGAAAGATCTGGTGATGCTATTTGTAATAAATAAAGCGATGATGCCCGCTATTAAAAAAATAAATGCATTTAGATTGATGATGGTTACCAGAAAGTTTGAGATCTCATCCTGTAGTTTATTTTGCGATTCAAAATAAGGAATATTCAGGTAAGCATATTCTCTTCCTGTTTCATCCCGCACCGGCACATAATTGCTTAAATATTCAAGGCTCCCGATTTTTTGTTCCTGAAAAAACTGTACATCTTTCAATTTGTTTAAGTGATAAAATGCAATGGGATCCATCTGTTGACTGAGGATTCCTTTATTATAAGGTAAGGGCAATGAAGACACTTTCAAATTGCCATAGAGGTCATACAAATTAATATACTCTGAATGAATATTCGAAATTCTGTTAATTGTAGCCTCTAACTTGTCGAGGGTAATATCATCAAAATTCAGAGACAGATAATTATTGAAAGGCAGGGTATCAATAGAACTTCGTAATTCATTTTCCATCACATGAATGGTGCGGCTTAATTTTTCACGATTGTTACTGTGATAGCGGCTTATAAAAAAAAGAATAGTTGTAACTGCAATAACAGTAAATGAAAAAACACTGACAAGAATAATGGTACCATGCACCTGATTACGGATATTCAACTGCAATAATGATCTTAAATTTGATCTTATTTTTGTTTCAGTAAGGAAATGATGAGCGAGGTTAAAAAATATGGCAATCAATAAAAAAGAGCAAAACAAATAGGCAAACAACGTGATTGATTCAATGAAAAATTTATCCTGCCGGGCAATCACGATTACCTTATCTGCATTGGCTTTATACCACAATTCCTGGTAGCCATTATTCTTGATAATTTTGAATTCATTGTAAGTAAAATTGTTATTATCAATGTCCGTGGTAAAAGGGTAATCATTGTAACTGCTGCTTAACTGATTATTATTATAAACCGCAAATGCATAAACAGGCGAACTCTCAATTGAATTACTGTTGCCTTTTGAAAACAGTTCCGGATACAATGCATCACTCTTATATTTTTTGGGTGTTGAAATGATGAAAACATATCCTTGTCTTAAACCCGAAGTATCAGTAATTACTTTTTTACTGATGTAGTTAAACCTGTCATAAGAAACATCATAATAAAAAAGATCCGGTATATCCGTTGGTTTTCCCTGTGTTTGTATAATTGCATTCAGCGAGTTAAAAGTAGTGGAATCCTCATTGTACAACTGGTTCTCTGCAGCATTGAAAGTATAAATTTTAGTGTCATATTTATTCAGGTAACCTGAGAAGTTTTCGTTTATCAAACTATCTTTCAAAAATTTATTCTGTGCACGGATTTTGAACCGGTAGAAAATATCAGAGAGATAGTCATTTCTAAAATCTTTCAAGATGATATTTACGATGACCGGCCCCGATGGATCCGCTTTATTAGCCAGGTTTTCGGCAAAATGTTTTCTTTCTTCCAATTCCTTTGTACGGTTTTGGAAAACGATGATTGAGGTAATTGAAACAGAAAAGAAGAAAACCCAAAAGATAAATTTGGATGAAACCAGGTTATAAACCTGTAGCAAAAGAAACTTGAAATTGATGAGAAAAATAAAAAGTAAAAGCCACAAAAGGACAGCCAGGTTGAATCCGAGGCGGGGCGAATGCAATCTAAAAGTTAGAATGATGAGACCCGAAATGGTAATAATCAGATACAATAAATATTTTTTCTGGTTGGTAAATTCAGTCAAAGGCTGGATCAATATCTGGATCAGAAAAAAGTATCCGGTTGCAACACAACTCAAAACAATAAAGCCAACTACGCTATAAATATTCAGCGTAAAAAAATTAATTACATCAAAAGAAATTTGAGAATCTGCTACAAGACTCTGAACAATATAACCACCCACCAGTGTGCACAAAACCATTGACGTACTGATAGCGACAATCGTAAAATACTTATAAAACCCAGACCTGAACCTGATTTTAGAGAAATCAAAACTAAAGTGATACCGTATGAATAATACAACCCAAATAAACAAGATAGAATTTATCAAAAGATCTCCAAGAGATCTTAAAATAAAATTTGCACCATAAATAGCGGGATCAAATAATTCTAAATTCTTAAAATTTAGTGGAATAGGAAATAAGTAACTTAGTATTCTCAGGAAAAGCAAAGGCAGAATCAAAACCATGAGCCCAATCCAAAAACCTCTTTTCTTCACATAATAATTTGCCAGACGATGCAAAGAAAACAGAAGAAGTATGGATGCCAGAATCCTGAAAAAGATTGCCAGTCCATTGTCGTGTGGCAATGGATTGCTTAGCTGATGTAAATAAAAAAGCGATGCACCTTGCCGGTCTTTTATCGCATATTTTGTAGGCGAAAGACTGATCTCATAAGTCTTGGCAATGTTTTCTTCCGCGACAAAAGAGTTGTTCAAATATTTATTCTCGATGTAGTAATTCCATTTTACCGGAATCAGGAAAATCATTTTGTAAACCGATCCGGATGAATTCTGAAAAGTCCGGTTTTCTATGACATACCAGCCATTTAATAATTTACGAAAGTTGGTTCCGGGGTTAGAACTCAACGCGTCATAATCCGGTTCTATGATTTGCGTATTCCAGAAAACAGGAATTAACTTATTGGGTGAAATAACTTTATAAAAAAAAATAAAATATTTTTTATCTACCTGCTTCCTCAGTTGATTCTCATTATAAGATCCATCCGTAAACATTTTTAATAATGAAGTATCCGCACAAAACTGATCAACTTCATTCTGAGAGGTAGTAATATTTTTTTCAATTGCTTTCTGGGCAGCATTTGACGTAGAACTTCCACTCCAATAATTATTGATGATAAATGCAATGGTAAGCATCCACGCTGCAGTGATCAGTAAAAAAGAATTTCTTTTTAAAAAGCTATCGTCAGATATCAATTTCAATGCTCAACGTTTTGTTTTTTTATCTCATTCCAAATAGTATCCATTTCTTCCAGTGTCATCTCACTTAAGTTTTTTCCTTTTTGCTGAACCATTTCTTCCATCAGAAGAAAACGCCTGATAAACTTTTTGTTCGTCAGTTCAAGTGCATTTTCGGCATCTACTTTTAGAAATCTTACATAATTTATTACCGAAAAAAAAAGGTCGCCCGACTCCGCTTCTATATTTTTTGTATTGCCGGAATCTACGGCTTCTAATAACTCCAATTTCTCTTCTTCCACTTTTTCCCAAACCTGCTCTTTAGTGGCCCATTCAAATCCCACCTGCTTTGCTTTCTCCTGAATCCGCATGGCTTTCACCATCGCAGGCAATGATTTTGGAACACCACTTAAAACAGATTTTTTCCCTTCGGCCAGTTTGATTTGTTCCCAATTCTTCTTTACCTCTTCTTCATCTTTTACTTTTACATCTCCATAAACATGAGGATGCCTTTTTATGAGTTTGTTACAAATTCCATCTATCACATCTTGTAACGTAAATTTATTTTCTTCGAGCCCGATTTTGGAATAAAAGATCACATGCAATAAGAGATCTCCCAGTTCTTCCTTCATGCCTTCCCAATTATTTTCGGTAATAGCATCTGCAAGTTCGTATGTTTCTTCAATAGTTTGTTGCCGTAAAGTGTGAATGTTTTGTTTCTTATCCCAGGGACATTTTTCACGCAGTTCGTCCATAATATTTACAAGACGATTGATATTTATATTTTGATTCATTAAAACATTTTAAATCTGAAAAATAGAGACGAAAGCAAAAATGATAAAAAGAAATACAATTAAGAACAAAAATGAAAATAAAAATAAAAGATACTTTATGATTGTCTTAAATCTTCGTTGTTCATAAAAATTACGCATGGCTTTATAGAAATAATACAAAATAACAATCGTAAAGAAGCCATTAATAATATTCAGCCAGTTCCATCCGACAAGATCTTTTAGTTTGCTAATTCCCATTATGAAAAGCATCACAATAAAAACAAAAACGTACAAATGAATTGTGAAAATTGCATGGCTTACATAGTAAAACTTTTTTTGCCGGACGTACAATAATTTTAATAGTAAAGCAACAAATGGCAAAGAAATAAAAAGCATCTGCGGAAAATGATGCAACAGACTTTCAAAGAAATCACTGAAAAATTTTCCCTGCTGGTTTTGATATTTTTCATTAAGGTTAATCTCTTTATATGTAATTTGTTTTTTGAGCCAACTGACATTCACAACGCCAGCAGATACGAGAGAATCAAATTCAGCTATGCTTTTATAATGTTTTTTTTGACCAAAAATCACAAAGCCAGCATCGTTTTTTAAACTATCACTATAACGCTTAAACTCCTGCCTGCTCATCGGCATTCCATGATTCAGGGCTTTTGTAAAATCATTAAACTCATTCGACGGTAAGGAATCAATCTGCTCCACAGATTTGCCTTTGATCGTAAAATTATTTTTAAACTTTCCTTCCTTTAGATGAATGAAAGAAAAAAATACGAGAAAGAAAATGAAAGAAGTAAATAAATACATCCTGATTGGATTCAGATAACTGGCTCTTCGTCCATTCATATATTCTTTTGAAAGGAAAGCGGGCTTAATAAGAAGAACTTTTAAAGTCAAAAAAAACTTCCCATCAAAATGAGTGACATCATTAAAGAAATGAGTTATTAAATGCCACGCAGATTCTTTTGGTTCTATATTTTCTTGTCCACAAACATGGCAGTATTTTCCAATTACAGTCGTTCCGCAATTGAGACAGTTAGTTTCTTTCCTTAAAGGAAGATGAGACATAAATTTATTTGCATAATTTCCGGTTAAAAATAACAAACAAAATCTGCAATAAAGATTAATGAATTATTTTACAGCGTTTTATTTTTCTAAAACGGAAAACTATTTATTTTTCAAAAATGATTAAATTTATTTCGGTCGCATCCGGCATTCTTTTTTTATCCTTGATTCTTAATTTATCTAGCGCAAATGCGCAATATTATTACAAAGATCTGATAAGCACTGCTCAGCAAAATAAACAATTTTCTGTCTTAAAGAATGAGAAATTACATCTTATAAAGATCAGCAGCTTTGATGAAAACGATCAGCCAAGCGAAGGTTTTTTTTGTGAAAAAAAAATAAACAAAAACTTCACACAATCACAAATGCTATCCAAATCCAATATTACAGGTCAGTCTCTTTTACAAACTGATTATAATTCAAAGGGAGATGTCATCAAAACTACGACTACAACACCCACCACTACCAATACGGTTGAATTTGAATACAATGACCATGGAGATATATCAACCATCCGCACAAACACAACAGGAGATGGAGATAGCGCCGGAATAATTGAAACTCACGAATATTTTTATGAAAATAAAAAACCCATAAAAATGATTCGTAAGAGAAATAGTTCGGTTATTTCTACCATTACTTTTTTAACCGACGACAAAGGAAATATCATCGAGGAAGTTCCTTCAGGAAACAGTCTTGATAAAAAATATTTTTATTATTACGACGACAATAATCAACTGACAGACATTGTACATTATAATACCATTGCTAAAAGATTATTGCCTGATTATATGTTTGAGTACAATAGTGACAACCAATCTAAACAAATGATACTGGTTGAAGAAACCGCAAGAAATTATTTCATTTGGAAATACAGCTATAACGATAAGAAATTGCCCGAGATTCAAAAATGTTTCTCAAAAGAAAAGACATTGCTCGGAACCATTCAGTTTGATTATGAATAACAATTAAACGAGTTGAAATAGATCAAACAGAATGATGAATATTGCAACCAGCACGGTAAGCAGCATCAAAACTCTTATAGATAATAAATGTTTTTTAAAACTTTTTGAAGCGAGAACAATCGATACCAGGCAGAACACAATTGATACGATATTGATCACATGCAGGTCATTGAAAAGTCCGCCAAAATATCCCAGGTAAATATCAATCTTATCATTGGCATCAATACTGCTCCTGCGCATTCCGATAGAAACCCACATCATAAAAAGAATCAATGGTGGTATTAAAAAAGCGATGGATAAAGCTGCAGTTACTCTTCCCCGTACATGAGATTTGGTAGACATTATTAGTACTTTTTAATTTTGACTAAATTACTTCTAAAATTATAAAGCCACAAACATGCTTGTTTAAAACTGCATTTTTCAAACGATTTATTTATATCAGAAGATGAATTTTTATTGATTAAGAAACTTTTAACAATCTTCATCTTTTATAAGAATAACAATCACAAAATCACAAAATAGTACTGTCTAAGTTCTTAATTTTTCTTTTTTAAAATCTACAAATCAAGAATGGCATGATTTTAGAACTTTATGGTAATGTAGTAAAAAATCCTAACAATTTCTATTACAAAAATTCTATTCACCCATTTCCTAATTAAAAAAAAAACATTAAAGATGAACGAAAATACAGATCAGTCAATAACTGATAAAAGATCATGGGATCCTAAAAATTTATTGCTGGGAGTATTGATTGCAGCAATTGTTATCCTTGGAGGATTTTTCATTTATGATCATAGCAATTCCGGTGAAAAATTGAAAGCAGAAGAAACAGAAGTTGCAAAAGTTACCACAGAAAAAAGCAACATCCAGTCAAGCTTTGATGCTTCATTGGCCCGTCTCGATTCTATGCAAACTGTGAACACTGAAATGGATAGCAATCTTTCAGAAAGCAAAAGTGAGATTGCAAAAATGAAAACTGAGATACGTAGTATTTTAAACAAAAAAAATGCGACCGCTGGTGAACTTTCAAAAGCGCGTAATCTCATTGCCCAATTAAATGGAAAAATTTCAGACCTTGAATCACAGGTTGCTGTTCTCACCCAGCAGAACGATAGCCTCAGACAAAATGTAGCTGTCCTTACTACAGAGAAAGCGACCCTTTCCCGTAATCTTGATTCTACGATCGTAATCAAACAAGTTCTCGAAAAGAAAGTTGATGTAGCATCTACTTTAAACGCAGACAATATCACGATTACGCCACTTAAAGTAAGAAATAACGGAAAAGAAAAAATGTCTACTGTTGCAAAAAGAGTGGATAAATTATTGGTAAGCTTTGATGTAAATAATCGCATTATCCAATCTGGCAGTACTGATTTATATGTGATTGTTATCGGTCCGGACGGAAAACCTGTTACCACACCGGCTTCTAGCGGAGACACTTTTACCACACGGGATGACGGTAATAAATCTTTCACCGCTAAACTACCGGTTGATCTGGAGACAGCAAAAACGAAAAATGTTCAGTTTGCGTTTGCACCTGGCGCACATTTTCAGCAGGGAAGTTATAAAATACAGATCTATCAAAATGGATTCCTGATCGGTGAAAAAACACGTGAGTTGAGGAAAGGTGGCTTGTTTAGCTAATAACAAGTAATCATTGAATTGTATTTCAGGTTTATCTTAATATAAAACCCGGGTCTATTAGATCCGGGTTTTTTTTGGCCAGCGTTAAAACGAAACTTCGTCTACATCATACCGTTAGTATCGTAAAATATGATTCCCTGGATTGAGAACCTTTTCCTAATTTCATTGTTACAAAATTTATTATGAAGATTTCATTTGCTCTGATCTTTCTGTTTGCTTCATTTTCATTGAAGGCACAAAAAACAGATCTGCTATTACAAACTCAAATCAGCCATTTGGCAAAAGAGTTCAATGGAGATGTTGGAATTTATGTTTTTGACGTGTCAAAGAATAAAATTGCTGAATTCAATGCAGATACTATTTTTCCTACCGCAAGCATGGTAAAAATTCCGATATTGATTGGCCTGATGCACAAAATTCATAACGGCGAACTTGAATATCATCAGCAGATGCTTTTTACAGATTCCGTTCGTTATTCAGAAGGACAGGAAATTCTTTCATCTTTCAAAGACAGCCAGGAAATTAGTTTGAACCAATTAATGTTGCTAATGATGAGTCTGAGTGATAATGGCGCAAGTCTATGGCTGCAAGGACTTTCAGGCGGAGGAATACAAATCAATAAATATCTAGACAGTCTTGGAATAAAAGACACCCGGGTAAACAGCCGGACGGAAGGAAGAAAAGAAAACTGGCAACAATATGGCTGGGGGCAAACTACGCCAAGAGAAATGGCTACTTTAATGAGAAATATTGTTGAAAATAAAATGATCAACCGACAAATTAGTGAAAGAATGTTGCGGCTAATGAGTCGTCAGTTTTGGGATGAAAATGCAATCTCCGAAATACCTCCAAATGTTTTTGTAGCAGATAAAAGTGGCAGTGTTGACCAGTCGAGAAATGAAGTGTTATATGTGAATGGAGCCAGGCCCTATATCTTCTGCATTTGTACAAAAAACAATCATGATACGACGTGGGAATCCAATAATGAGGCGTGGGTACTTACCAGGAAATTATCTGCTTTATTATGGAAACATTTTAATCCAAAATCTACCTGGCAACCGCCTGAATATTTGAAATGAGATTTTAAGCACAAAATTCTGTCAATAAATCATTTCGATTGTAAAACAAAAAATAGGAATATTCCTTTTTTGTTTGTTCACTAACGATTTTATAAAATTCTTCCGAAATTGAGGTTCTATTTTTGCAAAGGAAATGTGGGTGTTAACAGATGGTTAAACAAATGAGATTGCAGAGATTGATACTTAACCTGCTTCATTTTTATCAGTCTATTTTGGTAGTAAAAACAATAAAATCATGAAATATTTTTACCATATTGTCGCTCTTTTTCTCATGATCGCAATATCATCCTGTAGTTCATCGAAATACTATCAAACCAGTTCTGATAGATATTCACCGGATGACCGGTCAACAGTTACTTATCAACAGTTTTATAATGATTTGAGTCCTTATGGAGACTGGATGGATTACCCGGAGTATGGACAAGTCTGGATTCCCAATCAATTAAATTTCCGCCCCTATTACACCAACGGAAGATGGGCTTATACAAATTATGGCTGGACCTGGGTATCTAATTATAATTGGGGATGGGCTCCTTTTCATTATGGAAGATGGATGCAGGACAGATCCTATCGATGGATGTGGATACCAGGAACAGAGTGGGCACCCGCCTGGGTTTCATGGCGTGGCGGTGGAGATTATTACGGATGGGCACCTCTCGGACCAGGAATGAATGCAGGCAATTATCATTCACTTCAATATGATAACTGGACTTTTGTGCCGCGTAGATATATAAATGACCCTTATATTCACAACTATTATGTAAATCAATCGAGAAATACAACGATCATCAATAATACAACGATCATCAATAATTCCAGTCAGGGAAACAGACACAGAAGTGCAGGAACTTCTTATTACAACCCCGGACCTCCGGTAAGGGAAGTTGAAAGATCAACCGGATCACAAATACGAAAATTTGAAGTGGTTCAATCTGACAGACCAGATGCGCCCCAGATCAGTAATAATACAATCAGGGTTTTTAGGCCCACCATAAATCAAGCTGGTAATTCACGGCCCGCAAGAATAGAAGATCAAAACCAACAAAGAGGAACAAATCAAACTGCTCCTGTAAGAGAAATTCCCAGCAATCAGAGGCCTCAAATAAACAGGACTGATCCACCGACAGATAACCGGCCTTCTATAAGTCCTTCACGTGAAAATGCGCCACAGAGGGCCTTTCCAAATGTGAATCAGCCTCCTGCACAAAGAAATCCAGGTGTGGTCCCACAAAATGAACGTGGAGAAAGCAGGCAGCCGGCACGTAATCCGGAAAGGAATGAGAATTTGAATGCACCTACACGAACCTTTCCGAACCGTAATGATGCGCCGCCCGTACAAAGAGTTCCTGATCAGTTACAACAGAATAAATCCGAAAATCAGCCAACAGCGCCGGGCGTGAATAACGACAATGCCCCGGTGCGGAAATTTCCATCCCGATGATCAATAAAAAAAAACTAAAAGAAGCAAAATATTTGGAAAAAAAGATGACTTCCTTGATCAGTATCCTTGATGTGCAGTAGTGGATTTAGAACTTTATAATTCCAGTTAAGCCGGAAGGCCTTTTGATTCACTTTTAATTCTTCTATCCAAAAAGATATAACCTCCATCTACATAAAAAAATTGGCCATTTACAGATTTGGAAATCCCGGATAATAAAAACAAAACTGTATCAGCAATTTCTTCGGAGGTGGTCATCCTATTGTCCAAAGGGATTTTAGAGGTGATTTCTTTCAATTCTTTTTCCGGATCCGGTTGTTGATTGATCCACCATTCATACTGTGGCGTCCAGCATTCTGCAACCACGACTGCGTTTACATTTATATTGTAAGAAGCCAATTCAACAGCCCATTCTTTGGTTAAATTAAGTCTTTCCCCATTAGCTGCTGCATATCCTGAAGTTCCACCTTGTCCTGTTATTGCTGTTTTTGAACAAATATTCAGGATAGATCCTTTTGAGCTTTTTAAGAAAGGAAGCGCACAATTAGCCAAGGTATAATAATGAACAACATTGGTATTCAGTGAAGCAACAAATTTCTCATAATTGCCATCTGCAAGTCCTACACCATCGTTCAATCCTGCATTGTTAACCAACCCATCTATTCTCTCAAATTTTAAAACAATTTTATCGACAGAATCCTTGCAAGCATTAGGATCAGTTAATTCAGTCAACGCTGAAAAAGCGTCTATGCCATATTGTTGTTTGATATCTCTCACAACATTTGCCATTCTTTTTTCATCACGATCGAGAATACAAGGAATGGCTCCCTCTTCCGCTAATTTCTTACAAATACTCTCCCCTATTCCACTGGCTCCTCCGGATACAATAAACACTTTATTTTGAAGAAATAAATTCATAATCCTGTAGTTAATCGAATTCGATTGAAATGGTATTTCTGTTCAAAGTTAACATTTGGTTCTACAACAAATCCTGATTTCGTAGTATAATCAAAATGGGTAAGTCTTCATGATTGAGATATACTTGAATAGCTAATTTGAAATTTGGCATCGTTTATTCAAACCGCTAGCTTTCATTATTCTCTGCGGGTAGGGAAAAATAAAAAAAGGAGCCTTTTGCAATTGCACTTTTTGCCCATATTTTGCCTCCATGCGCTTTGATAATTTCGGATGAAATAAATAATCCGATCCCTGATCCTGAAAATGAACTTGCCGCCCCGCTCCCTTTGTAAAAGCGCAGAAAAACATTTTTAAGATCCTTTTCCGGAACGCCGATACCCGTATCAGCCACGCTAACAATTATGTTTTTCTTTTTCCTGTAAGCATCAATGATAATCTTTCCTGGCATAGGCATATATTTTATGGCATTAGTGATCAAATTAATAATGACCTGACCCATTTTTTCCCGGTCAACACGTACCATTAATTCTTCCGCATTGCTATTAAATATCAACTGATGGTTTTTAGTCGTTCTCTGAAGATTATCCGTTATTTCTTTTACAAGAAGATTCAGGTTAAAAACAGACAAGTCCAATTCCAGTTTCCCCGATTGTATTTTAGAAACATCCAGCAAGTTGCCAATAAGAAGGGACAATTTCACAGCCTGTTTCAGGGTCTTATCCACAAAACCAATATTATTATCTTTCCCCATAATCTCTTTTAAAATTTCGAGGTTAGCTAATATCACGGTGACCGGCGTTTTTAATTCATGACTGGCCATTACCATAAATTCATCCTTATACTTATTTAATTCTTGTAATTTTTGCGTATAAATTTCGCGCTGTTTTTCTGCCTCAATTCTAAAAGGAATATTTCTGGCAATTTTAGAGGCACCAATAATTTTGCCTGCACTATTTTTAATCGGCGATACTGCTAAGGAAATATGTATTTCCGTTCCATCTTTGGCCTTTCTAATCGTTTCAAAATGATCAATTTTTTTACCTGAACGGACACTTTCTATAATCATCGTTTCTTCCTGGATCCTGTCGTCAGGGATGATAATAGAAATATGTTTCCCGATCGCTTCTTTCTCCGTAAATCCAAACATTTTCTTTGCTGACTGGTTCCAGCTCGTAATAATCCCATTAAGGGTTTTACTAATAATTGCGTCATCAGATGAATCTACAATCGCCGCAAGTGTCGCCTGCTTTTTTTCATTAATAAGATTTTTTTTACTTTTTTTAGCTAAAAGCCCAGAAGTCACTTTAATGGATTTGACTTTTATGGAATCAGACTTGATTTGATCTTTCATTATTTTTCGTTTTTCCAGCTGATTCAATTCTGTACAATTATTTTGCCGATAAAAATATTCATTTGAACTGAAAAAGAAAGGAATTCTTTTGGGAAGTCTTTTAGTTCACCTCTTTTAACGAAACTAATTCGTCCTGCTGTTAAAAAAGTTTGTAAACAACTTTTTAATGCTAAATGTTTTCATACATTTGCTAAAACATTTAGTAATCATCAATCCAGAACCATGGAAAATAACGAGTTCAATTCATCAGCATATAAAGGGAGTAAGGCTTTTAGCCAATGGGATGTACAAAACGCGAATGCCACAGGCTTTGGTGCGCCGACGGATGATTATATGGAACGGGGTATTGACCTGAATGAGCAGTTAATCCGAAATAAACCGGCAACTTTTTTTATGCGCGTCAACAGTAATGCCATGCATTATGCGGGCATTTTTAAAAACGATGTGGTAATTATTGATCGCTCGCTAAAACCGGTGAGCGGCAAGGTTATTATTGCCAGTTTAAATGGAGAAATGCTCATCCGTCGCTTCGAAAAAATACAAAATAAAGTTCGTTTGCTGCCGGAGGCAGATAAGTTGTCGCCAATAGAAGTGGATACTTCCTGTTGTGATTTTTCAATATGGGGTGTGGTAACCTACGTAATTCATGTTCCATAATATTATAAAAAAACGAATTAAATTGTAAAAATGAAAGCGATTGTAGATTGTAATAGCTTTTATTGTTCCTGTGAAAGAGTTTTTAACCCGGCCCTCAACCACAGGCCTATTGTGGTTCTTAGTAACAACGACGGTTGTATTATTTCGCGCAATACGGAAGCCAAATCTTTAGGAATAGAGATGGCCGGCCCCTATTACCAAATGCGTGAGCTGATCGAAAAAAATAAGGTAGCCGTTTTTTCATCGAATTACAATTTATATGGCGATATGAGCCAG
Source organism: Ginsengibacter sp. (assembly GCA_039935455.1). GTDB lineage: Bacteria > Bacteroidota > Bacteroidia > Chitinophagales > Chitinophagaceae > Ginsengibacter. Next base: position 2,918 of record JBDTKF010000125.1, on the reverse strand, counting down.
CGTGTAATGGCGGTTTTAAAACTGCTCGCCGGTGCAAACAGAGTGGAGGTTTACTCTGTTGATGAAAGTTTCCTGGACCTTAGTCATATTCCCGCTGACCTTTTGGAAAGCTTTGCCCTGCAGGTTAAAGTAACGGTAGAGCAATGGACGGGAGTGCCGGTATCTGTGGGAATAGCTTCCACAAAAGTTTTATGTAAAATAGCCAACCGGTTTTCAAAAAAAAATAACCGGGGAATCATGCTGCTCGACAGCGAGGAAAAAATTACAGCCGCTCTGAAAAAAACAAAGGTAGAAGATGTGTGGGGCATCGGCCGGCGCTCAGCTATAAAATTAAAAGCGCAAAATATTATTACCGCTTTCGATCTTAAAAATATAAACGAAGAGTGGATCAGAAAAAATCTCGGCGGCGTAGTAGGCGTGCGCCTTCTGAAAGAATTACATGGCATGCCGTGCATCTTTATGAGTCCTCCTTTACAGGTAAAAAAGATGATCACCACTTCCCGTATGTTTGGCCGCAAAGTGGCGACGCTGGATGAATTGCGCGAAGCCGTAGTGTCTTATATTTCAAGAGCGGCAGAAAAACTGCGCAGGCAAAAGTGTGTTGCAGGCATCATCAAAGTCTTCGTGGTAACAGCGAACCAGGATCCCCGGCAATATGCTCCTGAGTCTTTCGGGCTCGAAGTAAAATTATCAGTAGCCACTTCTCTCACACCCGTATTTCTCCAATATGCGCTACCATTAATAAACCGGTTGTACCGCGCTGGCAGACTGTATTTAAAAGCGGGAATTATCTTGAGTGATATTATTCCTGAAAATAGCGTGCAGTATAATTTCTTTACCGACCCTGACAGTAAAAAAGGGAAAGAATTAATGGAAAAAATAGACAACATCAATTTCAGCATGCGCAACGATGTTGTAAAATTTGCTTCTTCGGGGATATTAAAGAACTGGCGGATGCGGCAAGACTTTATTTCGCACAGGTATACTTCACGGTGGGAAGAATTGAAAGAAGTGATCTGATTTTTTTATCCTTTTTCAGTAAAACAACAAATAGAGAAGATTACTAAAGGGCCTGCTTTTAAAAAAAGTGAATAGCGGCGATTGTTTTTTTAGGATTTTTTTATTTATGCCAGATAATAAAATGAATTCTGTAACGTTTGAATTTTATTATTAACCCATTTCAAACCCTATCTAATGATTGTCAAAGAAATTGTTTGTGAGCTTTTAATTGCGATCCACATTATCCTGTATATCCAATCCAGAAGAGAAAAATACAACGTAGAGAAATAGAACGGGTTACTTACTTATGATTTAATCTGCGAGAATCCGGCTATGTAAAAGAATGAAAGCTGTGATAAATTAACACTCGCTTAATCCCAGCGGTACATTTACCGCTAACCCGCCATCCGCGGTTTCTTTATATTTGCTGTTCATGTCTACAGCTGTATCCCACATCGTTTGAATCACATTGTCCAGAGTAACTCTTGCAAAATCAGGGGCGCTTTGCAAAGCAAGCTGGCTGGCGGTTATGGCTTTTATTGCTCCCATCGCATTTCTTTCAATGCAAGGAATCTGTACCAATCCCGAAATCGGATCGCAGGTCATACCGAGATGATGTTCCATCGTAATTTCAGCAGCCATTAGAGCTTGTCGTTGTGTGCCGCCCATACATTCAGTAAGACCAGCCGCCGCCATGGAAGAAGAGACGCCGATCTCTGCCTGGCAACCTCCCATCGCAGCAGAAATAGTAGCGCCTTTTTTAAACATACTCCCAACTTCTGAAGCTGTTGATAAAAACCGGATAATCTGATCATCAGAATCACCATGGCAAAAAATAATATAGTAAGCCAGCACAGCCGGGACCACGCCAGCGGCGCCATTCGTAGGAGAAGTAACCACACGGCCAAATGCGGCATTTTCTTCGTTTATGGCCAGGGCAAAACAACTTACCCAATCTAAAATATATTTAAAGTCATTACCACCTGCTCTGATCGCCTGGATCCACGAATCATAATCCGAATACTCTTTTCCGGCCAATAATTTTTTATTCATACTCGCAGCTCTACGCTTTACGTTCAATCCGCCGGGTAAGATTCCTTCAGTGTGGCAGCCCTTGTACATACATTGGCTCATCACTTTCCAAATTTTTAGAATCCCTTCTCTTGTATTCTGTTCAGGGCGCCATGAATTTTCGTTTTCCATGACCACTTCACTGATATTCATCCCGGTTTGCATGCACCAATGAATCAAATCATTTGCATCGTTTATTGGAAAGGGTAAAATAATTTCGTCGTCATTATTTATTTCTTCACCTTCTTTCTTTATAAATCCACCACCGATTGAATAGTATGTTTCAGAAAAATGATCCTGGTCATTCAAACCGGCAATAAAGGTGAGCGCGTTAGGGTGATATGGCAGAGATTTATTTTTCAAAAATTCGATATCCTCAATAGGATCAAAGTCGATTTCACAGATCCCATTCAGAAATAATTTCTTCTGGGTTTTTATTTTATTTACTTTTTCTGAAATTAATTCTACTTCAAAAGTAACCGGATCATCGCCCGATAAACCCAGTTGGACAGCGATGTCTGTACCATGCCCTTTGCCGGTTTTAGCAAGTGACCCGTACAATAAAATTTCAAGGGAAACTACTGCATCGAGGATCTTTTTTTGTTGAAGAGATTGCAAAAAAGCTTGCGCAGCGCGCCACGGACCAAGTGTATGGCTGCTTGAGGGACCTATCCCAATTTTAAACATGTCAAAAACAGAAATAGCTTCGTGACTCATAAATGAATTTAGAGACAAAGATAAATTGTTTAAAAACCAATCGATTGTTAACTCTCACCAGTAAACAAAGAAATATGAATGATTTCCATTCTTATTTCAACGGTAACAATTTTAGAAGGTTATCGAACGTC
>JBDTKF010000124.1:0-25601 GCA_039935455.1 Ginsengibacter sp. | reverse complement strand
GTTTTCCATCCCAGGAATTTTTTCCGTAAGGCCGGGAACCCACATCAATAGCATTTACAAGAACTCCGGGTATCGAACGGTTGTATTCAGGAGTCAGAAAGAGAAGCCCATCCGCAGCTTTGATTTGCTTTCTGAATGTCACCCATTCACTGGGCGGCGTTCCTTCCAGGTCTTCATTAAACATCGGAAGATCCGCTATGTTTAATATTTCAAGAGATAATGAATCCGGTGCAAGCGCTATCAATGCTTTCGCGGTTTTTAAATTGTAAGATTCTTTGCGAAGGCTTCCCACAATAACTGCAATTTTGTACGTCTTCATATTTTTAAATTTTGTTTATTTTTAATATTGAAGTGACCTGTTTCTTCTTTTTTACTTGCCACCAGAATTACATAAAGAAATACTTAGCATCATTGGAATTATCATAAAAACCATTTTAAATCTTTTTACTTCCCTGGTCCATCATTTACAATATTCAATCCACAAAGAAAATTGGCAGTAAACAAACAAATAGTGAGATTTCTTATTTTTGATGCTACCTTTTACGATAAATAATTTACCGTTTTTTTTAAAACCAGATCGTAAAAATAATATTGAATGTACCAATCACGTTTTAGTTTTTAGTGAGGTACCCGTGTTTTCCCAATTAGCAGGAAAAACTGTAGGAGCAACCGTTAGGAAGTAGCATTATTAACCTTTTTATTAATTGTTTTATAATACTACAGAGCTAGAGAGTTTTTAAAAAAGAAAAACCCTCGTTGATAAGGGTTTTAGCTTGTTGCGAAGGGAGGGTTCGAACCTCCGACCTTCGGGTTATGAGCCCGACGAGCTACCGCTGCTCTACTTCGCGATTTAGGAGTGCAAATGTAAGGGCTTAACTATTTGAAACCAAATTTATATAGCTTTAGTAAATCATAATGTTTGTATATGGCAAAAATTAGTTCTTTTTTAATTCTTTCATGCGGCTTATTATTCATGAGTTGTCATCCTGAAATAAAGGAAACCAGGGATAAATTATATTCACGTCACCTTCAGAAGCATATCACACTAACGATTGTCAGCACACCTGTTCCAAAGGATAAAAATGATTTTGATTTACTACTTTTCAATGATGGGGAGGCAATGAATCAATTGGGTGTTAAGGATATTATTGACAGCCTGAACAAAAATAAATTAATCAGACCCTTGATCGTGGTAGGTATTGATGCCTTTGAACCCACACAGGAATATGGTGTGTCGGGTATTCCTGAATTGCTGAGCCAGAGTACACTTGCAGAGAAGTATTCCAATTTCGTCGTGAATGAACTCTTGCCTTTTGTAAAAAAGAAATCCGGGGTTAGAAAATTTAATTCTGTTTCTATTGCGGGGCCTGGACTGGCTGGCATTTCTGCGTTGGATATTGCGTGGGATAATTGGCAAAAGTTTGATAAGGTCGGTTACCTTTCCGATCCTTCAATAAGAAAAACTTCTATTGATTTTTCACTACTGGTGAAAAAAATATCCCTTTCAAGGAAAAGACCACGGCTGCAATTCTGGTTCCCCGAAATTCATGACGTAAAAGATTCTCAAAGAAGTGATTCGACAGGCATGGATAAATTATTTGATGTACTTGAAAAGAAAGGACTTCGCCAAAGTATTTCACAGGAAACAGGAGCAGATAAAAAATCTTTCAAATCTTTCAAAAATGAGTTTTCTCATTTTTTATTATGGTTAAATGAAATTCATTGAATGTGATTCAATCTCTCTGTGATATGTTGCTGGCACCGCTTGAGCTTATGTCTTTTCTTTCAGGATTTCCTTTATAATATAAAGAGCTTGCACCGCTTGCTTTTGCGGACAATGATTGATTGATTGTGATTCTCACATCACTTGCTCCCGAAAGATCGGCCACACAATTTTCAACAATGAGATCATAATTTTTAATGTCGCTGGCGCCACTCGCATCAATTTTTAAATTTTGTACACTGCCATCTATTTTTACGGTAGAAGCGCCACTGAGATTGAGTTGCAAATCATTTATCGCTACTTTTCCCTTGATATTACAAGCACCGGAAAGTTTTATTCTGATGCTATTGGTTTTGAAAATCTCATTGATGATAAAATCACATGCCCCTGATGCTTCAAGACTTTCAAGCGTTTTGAAAGAAACATAAGCGCGTAATTTGAGGTTGTTATTATTTCTTAGAGAACCTCCTTTGTAAGATATGTTGAGAATTCCATTTTTAATTTCAGTTATGATATTGCCACGATAATTGTCTTCTGAAGCGCTTATTGCCAATGCGTACTCATCACTTTGAGATAAGTAAACATCAATTCCACCGGAAACTTTTATTCCAGAAAAAGCACTCACATTTCTAATTTCTGCGTTTTTATCAGTGATGATGGTTTGTCCGTAAGACTGATACATAAAAGCAGTAAAAAGTAGAATAAGAAAAGATTTCATGTTTGTTTTTTTTATGTAACGAATTCAAAAGAGAAAAGTTACAATATTTTCTGCCACCTCCCTGACGCAACAAACAGGGTATATTGAATAATGTGAATTGGATGCAGCAGTAAAAGAATAAATATCGACTATTTTTATTTTATTGAACTATCAATCCTGATCACACAGATCCTTTAGTGAGAGCGGAGTTTAGAGATAGTCCAATTAATTTATAGCAGTAAACGAAGAAATATGGGTAATTCTCATTTCTCTTTCAATAGATTATTTTATAAGATCAATTAGTCTTTGTTATCTTTGCATTTGTAAAACAAAGATTTACCGGGGTGCATTTCGCCACATGGCGTGATTGCTGAGAAAATACCCGCAGACCTGATCAGGATAATGCCTGCGAAGGGAGGACAAAAACCTTTACCCGCCTTCTTTTCATGCATTGTATTGATTAAAATAACAATCATGAAAAAAATACTTTTAGCTTTTTCGTTTGCAACCACATGTTTCTTTGCTCGTTCGCAAAATCCTTCTGTTCATAAAGTGAATGATACTTTGTTGCTCGATAATATTGAGATCACTTCGATAAGGGCTGCAGATAAAGCGCCTTTCACCAAAACAAATTTGAATAAAGAACAAATAGCAAAAGTTAATTTGGGACAGGATCTTCCTTTTATTTTGAATCAGACACCTTCGGTTGTCGTTAATTCAGATGCAGGAAACGGAGTAGGTTATACAGGGATACATATTCGTGGAACCGATGCTTCGAGGATCAATGTGACATTGAATGGAATTCCGTATAATGATGCTGAAAGCCAGGGTACATTTTTTGTGGATCTGCCAGACGTAGCTTCTTCATTAAATTCCATCCAAATACAACGCGGCGTGGGAACTTCATCAAATGGCGCTGGCGCTTTTGGAGCCACAATCAATCTTTCCACCAATGAAGTAAATAAGCAAAAATATCTTGAATTGAATAACAGCTATGGCTCTTTTAATACCTGGAAAAATACGTTGAAAGTTGGGTCCGGCTTATTAGCAAATCATTTTTTGATTGATGCCAGGGTTTCGAAAATTTCCAGTGATGGATATATTGACAGAGCGACCTCTGATCTCAAATCACTTTATTTTAGTGCTGCATATATCAACGAAAAAAGCTCATTACGTTTTAATGTCCTTAGCGGAAAGGAGAAAACTTACCAGGCCTGGTATGGCGTCCCTGAAAGTTATCTTTACAGCAATCGCACCTACAATCCGGCAGGAACAGAAAAAGCCGGTTCACCTTACGCTAACGAAACAGATAATTATACCCAAACCCATTACCAGCTTTTTTACAATCATAAGATCAATCCTGTATATAGTTATTATGTTGCTGGGTTTCTCTCCCGTGGAAAGGGATATTACGAAGAATATAGAGCGGATCAGTATTTTAGCGATTATTATTTACCCAAAGTTGTCAGAGGAACAGATACTATCGCCTCCACCAATTTGATACGACGACTCTGGCTTGATAATTTTTTTTATGGTTCAATTTTCTCTTTACAGTATCATAAGAATAAAACCCAAGTGACTTTTGGTGGAGGCATTACAAATTATGATGGTAAGCATTATGATGTTGTGACGTGGGCACAGCAGGGCATTCCTCCGGGTTATAAGTATTTTGATGCACCCGCAACAAAGAACGATTTGAATTTATATGCAAAAGTTATGCAGACATTGGGATGGGGCTTGACCGGATTTTTAGATTTACAGGGGCGTTTTGTAAAATACAAAATAAATGGTTTTGAGGGTCATCCTGATATGAAGATTGATAAAAGTTATTCTTTTTTTAATCCAAAAATGGGCATCTCTTTTAATAAGAATAATTACCAGGCATACCTTTCTTTTTCAGTCGCAGCTAAAGAACCAAACCGTGATGATTTTGAAGCGGGCGTTAATCAAATACCTAAACCGGAAATATTGTACGATGTAGAATTGGGGATAGAAAAGAAGAATGAAATATTCAATTATGGCGTTACATTTTATTACATGGATTATCACAATCAATTGGTAAATACCGGAAAAATAAATGATGTAGGCGCTTATACACGAACCAATACAACTAAAAGTTATCGGGCTGGTATTGAATTACAAGGCGCAGCAATTTTATCCAAATGGATGAACTTATCGGGAAATATTTCTTTTAGCAAAAATAAAATTAAAAATTTTACGGAATTTATTGATGATTACGACCAGGGTTTGCAGAAGGAAAATATGTATCATAAGACAGATATTTCATTCTCTCCAAATACCGTGGGAGCCGCTTCCGTTAATTTGATTCCTTTAAAAAATGCAGAAATCAATCTTCAATCTAAATATGTTGGAAGTCAATTCCTTGACAACACATCAAATCCCAGCAGAAGAATTAATTCATATTTTCTGGAGAATGTAAAATTTTCTTACACAGTTTTTAAATGGATATTTAAAGAAACGAATTTTGTTTTCCAGGTGAATAATGTTTTCGATAAAAAGTATGAATCCAGCGGATATACTTATAATTATATTTCAGATGGAAAGTTTACAGTTGAAAATTATTATTTCCCTATGGCTCAAATAAATTTTGTAGCAGCGATCAATATTAAGTTGTGATTTGTTTGAAAAATCAAAAATATTTTCGGAATCGAAGCCGAATCTATTCGCAAAAGACATTACAAAATATCCGGATGATTAATTTCTTCCTTTCAACATTGGGACAAAAGAGAAATCTGAGAATGACTCTTCTTCCAGACTCCCGTCTTCGTTTTTGGTAATCCGCATCATTTTTTGTGAACTGTTATCATCCAGCGGGATCACCATTATACCCCCGGGTTTTAATTGTTCAATTAATTTTGGCGGAATAAAAGGCGCAGCGGCAGTGATGATTATTTTATCAAATGGTGCATAGGTTGGTAAGCCCTCAAATCCATCACCGTAGAAAAATTTGATGTTGGGATATTTAGATCTTAGAATAAAAGATTTATTCAGATCATACAATCTTTTTTGTCTTTCAATCGTGAAAACAGATGCCCCCATTTCTGCCAGAACCATCGCCTGGTATGAACTTCCTGTTCCAATCTCTAAAACCTTTTCGTGTGGAGAAACATCTAAAAGTTGTGTTTGATAAGCAACGGTATATGGTTGCGAAATTGTTTGCTCTTCGCCAATAGGAAATGCGCGGTCCTGATAGGCAATGTGCTCCAACGCTGTGTCTAAGAAAAAATGACGTGGAATTCTCATCATTGCACCCAGCACATTTTTATCGGTTATTCCTTTATTCCGGATGGAATCAATTAATTTTTTTCTAAGCCCCTTATGCCGGTATGTGTCCTCGAAACTTCGCATGTCCGCAATTTAAAAAAATTGTTTTACTCCAGTGCCAGAAATTAATTCTGTCTGCCGGACACTTTATAGTAAAAGAACAATTAGTGAGGTTTTTCAATTTACCTTTTGTTCCTTTTCGGCTAGGCTTTATAGCAAAAAAACCCGCAACTGGTGCAGGTTTGATTTGTGCGGAAGAGGAGATTCGAACTCCCACGCCCGGTTATGGGCGCTACCACCTCAAAGTAGTGCGTCTACCAATTTCGCCACCTCCGCAAGTATTGCAAATCTAAGGAAAGCTTCGTATTAAATAAGTGGAATAAATACATTTATATAACAAACAATTCGGGTTAAAAAAGGAATGAATGTTTTTTTTATGATACCATCAAAAGTTATTTCTTTTCATGCCCGAACGAAAATGCATTGACGAAAATTGATGTCAGTTTGTTTCCAAATTATCTGAATGATATTCTTTCATAAATTGAATTGAATTTATAAGATCATCATGTAAGAAACGATCTGTTTCATTGGAAGGAATTTTCTTTCTAAATTCTTTTACCAAAATTTCAATTTCGGGTGAAGATTTCAAAGGGCGGCGGAATTCCAAAGCCTGAACAGCAGTCATTAATTCTATTGCTAAAACTTTTTCTACATTATGAATTACCCGGTAACATTTGACCGCCGCATTGGCACCCATGCTCACGTGATCTTCCTGATTGTTTGAGGATGAAATCGAATCTACTGAAGCGGGTGTACAAAGTTGTTTGTTCTCACTAACGATGCCTGCCGCCGTGTATTGAGGAATCATCAGACCTGAATTAAGTCCGGGATTTTTTACCAGAAATAATGGTAAACCTCTTTGTCCGCTCAATAATTGATAGGTTCTTCTTTCAGAAATATTTCCGATTTCACTCATGGCGATTGCCAGAAAATCCAGTGCAAAAGCAAGTGGTTGACCATGGAAATTTCCCCCGCTTACGATTCTATCTTCATCCGGAAAAATATTTGGATTGTCGGTAACAGAATTTATTTCCTGTAAAAAAGTATGTAATATAAAATCGAATGTGTCTTTTGTAGCACCATGAACTTGTGGAATACAGCGAAAGGAATATGGATCCTGAACCTGTGATTTTTTCTGTGAAAGAATTTCACTTCCGTTCAAAAAATTTCTGAGTTGAGAAGCGGTATAAACCTGCCCTGCATGCGGGCGAATTGCATGAAGACCTTCAAAGAGACAATCTGGATTACAATCAAACGCATCAAAAGAAATTGTGGCAATTATGTTTGCCCAATTAATCAGTTTTTCAGAATTGATGGCGTTAAATATTCCATAAGCACTCATAAACTGTGTTCCGTTAATGAGAGCAAGACCTTCTTTACTTTGAAGTTCAAGCGGCTTCCAGTGGAAACTTTCTATTGCTTCTGCAGCCGTGATTTTTTTTCCATTAATTTTTACTTCTCCTTTGCCGATCAAAGGAAGACTCATGTGTGAAAGTGGTGCCAGGTCGCCGGAAGCACCGAGTGATCCCTGTGTATAAATTACTGGAAGCACATCATTGTTGAACATGTCCATCAACCTTTTTACGACTTCTATTCCGATACCTGAATATCCATAACTCAATGATTTGATTTTGAGCATCATCATTAGTTTTACGATCTCATCCGGCACTTCATCTCCCAATCCGCAAGCATGTGAGAGCAGTAAATTACTTTGAAGCGTTTCTAATTGTTCTTTTTCAATCTTTACATTTTGTAAGTAGCCAAAACCTGTATTAATCCCATAAAAAAGGGCATCCGATGAGTTGATTTTTTTGTCAAGATATTCGCGGCATTTTATGATAGCTACATGCGCAGCATAAGTTATAGAAACCAGTTGATTGTATTTTAATAGATTTTTTATCTGTCGAAAAGTGAGTGTGCTTTTATCCAGCGGAAGATAATTATAGGTCATATTTTTTAATAATATTTTCAAAAGTAATTAAAAGAAATTGGCGCTTCACATTGACTAAATAAAGATTTTTTAAATTATTTAAATTCTATGTTCCTGATTTTCTTTTCCAAGAGATTATATTTGCAATTTTGAATAGCTAATTGTCTTGTTCGTTTTATCATGTATAAATTCTGGATTTTAATTTTCTTACTGTTTTCGATTCAACAATTTTCTTTTGGACAGGAAACCCTCCCAAATATCACCGTCACACAATTGGGTAAAAGAGTTTTGGTTTCATGGAATAATCCTTTTACAAATGTTACTAATATAAATGTACAGCGATCAGGAGACAGTTTGAAAAATTTCAGAACAATTGGGAGCTTGTTGGATTTTGGGGTTGGAGTCAATGGATTTACGGATCCAAAGGAGTATATACCTTCTAATCAATATTACCGGTTATTTATTTCTTTTGAAGGTGGCTCTTACATGTTTTCTCGTTCGCATCGCCCTGCATTAGACACCCTTAATAAAACTTCTCAGATTGAAATTCCGGATGTAACGGGCCTTTCTGATAATCCCCGAAATTTATTTATTCCTTCCCCTCACGTTTATACGGGAAAAGATAACAACATCATTATTTCATTACCAAATGCTTTGCATAAAAAATATTCTATAAGATTTTACCGGATTGATGGGACTTTTCTGTTCGATATAAAAAGCATTAAAGATCATTACCTGACACTTGATAAAGCAAATTTTCTTCATTCAGGACTTTATATTTTTGAATTATATGACAATCATATCATCATAGAGAGGCATAAATTTTTTATTCCGAAAGATGGAAAGCCAATGCCACCCATGGATATTCAAGGATATCCAATCAGGTAAATGTGCATTCGAAAGAATGACTGTAACAAATAATTTTGGTTCAGTAAAACAATAAATAATGCTTATTTCAATTTAGTATTTTCTAAATTGCATTCCAAAAAGCGGAAGTAGCTCATCTGGTAGAGCGACAGCTTCCCAAGCTGTAGGTAGCGGGTTCGAGCCCCGTCTTCCGCTCTGGTAACGCTTTTGATCGAAGATCATCCTTGATTTGAATTTATCTTTTTGGAATAAGTGATTCAAATTGTTTAATTGTCATTGCATCGTCCACTTTGAAACTTCCAATTCTTGTTCTGCGCAGCTCACTAAGATATCCTCCGCAACCTAACGCAAGTCCAAAATCATTCGCCAGACTTCGTATGTAGGTACCTGTAGTACAAACAACTTTAAATGAAACCAGCGGTAGATCAATCCGGGTAATTTCAAACTCTTTTATGGTAATTTTTCTTGGCTCTAAAACAACATCAATTCCTTTTCTTGCTAAAAGATAAACCGGCTTTCCATGTTGCTTTATAGCAGAATGAATGGGTGGTGTTTGTAGAATTTCACCGGTAAATTGGTTTGTTTTTTCGATGATCATTTCTTTTGTGATTCCATCAATTGATTTTAGATTTACCGGTTCACTTTCCCGATCATAAGTGGGAGTAACTGCGCCTAAAGTTATAGTACCAGTATATTCTTTTTCCTTTGACATATACTCATTTATTTTTTTGGTAAATTTTCCGGTGCATACAATCAAAAGACCGGTGGCAAGGGGGTCCAGCGTACCTGCGTGGCCAATCTTTTTCATATTGATGATTTTCCTTAAACTCCTGATCACATCGTAAGAAGTCCATTCTAATGGTTTATCTATCAATAGAACTTTTCCATCTGCAAACGAATTTTCAATCATATATCCTGTTTATAAAATTTATTTTTAAGGCAATAAACCCGGAATCAAACAGCCCGTCTCGCTTTCAACTCCAGGTACTTATTAATTGTATTTAGTGTAAGATTTTTTGGCGAAGTTAAAATAGATAGAATCCCATATTTCGAAAGTTCTTTTGCTATAATTCTTTTTTCGAAAGCAAACTTCTCGGCAATAGTTTTTATATAGATTTTTTCTACATTTTTTGCATGAACATTAGTCAGTTCATCTAATTCTGAATTCTGAAAAAATATTACCAATAATAAATGATGGCGGGCGAGAAAACGCAAATAATCTATTTGCCTGTTTAAGCCCGGGAGCGATTCAAAATTGGTAAATAAGACCAGTAAACTGCGATGGTTTATTTTATTTCTTACCACTGCATAAAGCATTTCAAAATTACTTTCCAAAAAATCAGTATTTTGTTTATACAATAATTGTAAAATATTTTCGGACTGAGAAGGCTTGTTATCGGCTGCCAACAGGCTTCCTGGCTGATTAGAAAATGTTATGATCCCAACCTTGTCTTGTTTTTTTAAACAAACGTTGCTCAGTACAAGACAGGTATTAATTGCATGATCCAAAAGCGTCATCCCGTTGAAGGGCATTTTCATCAACCGCCCTTTATCAATGATACAATAAACCTGTTGTGAACGTTCTTCCATAAAATTATTGATCATTAATTTGCCTGTTCTTGCCGAAGCTTTCCAGTTCAGTGTTCGGATATCATCTCCGGAAGTATAATCTTTAATTTGCTCAAACTCCATGCTCTGGCCAATCCTGCGTATTCTATGGTTACCGTTTTCGTATTGCAAAGTTGTTGCTGAAAATAATTTATACTTATTCAATTGAATGAAGGCGGGATATACCGGAACCGTTTGGTGTGCTTGCACCGTGAATCTTCTGCTAATTAGTTTTAGTGGAGTGGAAACAAACAAAAGAATATTTCCAAAATTATATTCACCTCTTTGCATTGGTTTAAATTTCCAAACCATCTTTTTTTGTTGTCTTGGTTCAAGATTCATTTTTATTATCCAATTTCTCCATTGTAATTGTTGTGGCAATTCATCGATCACAGCTACATGTACCGGAAAAGAGAAACCATTTTTTACCGTTATTTCAATTGAATTTTCATCTCCATTACTAAACCTGTGACTGGTTACTCTTTTGGCATGTACAGTTTTTTTGGAAAAAAATAACAGGGTATAATCCGTGAAAATGAAAACTAGAAAAACAACTAACAGCGCAATCGAAATCTGTTCCAGAAAAGGAATATAAAAAGCTACTATGAATAAAACAACAAGCGATACAAGTACGAAATATAAACGCCGTTCAAGGAATAAATTACCAAAATATTTTTTCAGAAATTCCACTTCAATTATTTATTTAGATAGAAAAGAGGATCATCTTGGTACTTCAATTTCAGAAATAATATCGGTGATCAATTCGTCTGTTGAAATGCCTTCCATTTCTTTTTCAGGCGTTAGAACGATGCGGTGACGCATCACAGGAATTGCCATTTCAATGATATCTTCGGGATTCACAAAATCTCTTCCTTTGATGGCTGCGTTTGCTTTTGATGCTTTCAAAATCGCCAATGAGGCTCTGGGTGAAGCGCCCAGATAAAGAGATGAATTATTTCTTGTTTCATTGACAATCTTTGCGATGAACCCGATTAGTTTAGGGTCGATAATTACGTTATTGATAATGTTCCGGTATTCGGTGATTTGCGTTGCCGAAACGATACGTTGTACCCGATCAAGTAGCGTGTTTTGCGCGATTGATTGCTGATTCAATAGAATATTTATTTCCTCTTCAATCGTTGGATAGCCCATAATAATTTTGAATAAAAACCTGTCTAACTGTGCCTCAGGAAGGCGATAGGTTCCTTCCTGTTCAATTGGATTCTGTGTTGCAATAACGAGAAATGGGAAATCCATAAAATGAGTGAAGCCGTCAATCGTTACTTGTCTTTCTTCCATTACTTCAAATAAAGCGGATTGTGTTTTTGCGGGAGCCCGGTTTATTTCGTCAATCAAAATGATATTGCTGAAAATGGGGCCCCGTTTGAATTCAAATTCCGCTTCTTTCGGATTGAAAACAGACGTTCCTAAAACATCTCCCGGCATCAGATCCGGTGTAAATTGTATCCTTGAGAAGCCGGTGTTGATAATTTTTGAAATGAGTTTTGCAGTAAGTGTTTTAGCCACGCCAGGTACACCTTCTATCAAAACGTGACCATCACATAGCAGTCCAATTAACAGCAGATCTACCATATTATTTTGCCCTACAATAACTTTACTGATTTCGTTCCTGATGTCAACTACTGCGTTGTTCAGGGCATTGATATTTATTCGTTGTTCATACAAATTTTCTTCCATTCGCTTTTTGATTTTTGAAGTTTTCGATCTTTGAATTCAATCGCAATAATTCTTCGTCACTTACACTTTCCTTTGCCTGGATTTGTTTTATCAATTCAAATAATTTATTGGTTTCAATGATTGAAACACCGCTTTTTCCCGACAGCGTATTGGTAAATTCATTATTTATCAAAGTGGTTTTTATAAAATACTTATTTCGTAAATATTCATAAAAATAAGTAATCATTTTCGCTGCAATGTTTTGATTATTTTTTTGCTGTAAATAAAGCCTGCCAATTGTTTCGGTAAAAGCAACTGTATCGTTGGAATTGGGTTTAATTGTTTCGATCACCCGCTGTTTTCTTTTTACATTAAACAAAACAAATAGCAAGATTCCCAGGATTGCGATGTAAAAAGCAAAACGCAGTGAAAGATTCTGATTAATGACTTTCAAAGTGGAGAAATCTTCCTCGGGGTTTATATTTTTTTTGTTTTTTGTTGAAGAAAAGTTTTTATAATATTCATCCCAAAAAATATATTGAGGCTCTGAGCGTAGATAACTGATTACATATCTCAAATACTTGAAATTGTCATCTGTCAATAAAAAATAGTTGCTAAAAATGCGTGGGGCAAGATGCAGGTAAAGTCTTCCCTTACCTGAAAAGAGCACAATATAATTGGGAAGATTATTTTCACTATTCCCTAAAACCCTCGTCATTGTTGTATCATAACTATTGAAGTAATTCAAGAAAGGGAAATAATAGTATCCATATTTTGTAGATTGAAAGTCGTGTCCATAAAACATGCTCACATGGGTATCGTTCATTTCTCCGTTTACTTCATTGCTAATTTCTCCTTTTCTATTGGTACTGCAATAGAAGGCATCAAGCAGTTTGTTGTCGATATAATCAGCAGAAATAAAAAGATCATTCCCAGCTTTCACATATTCTATCATTGCATTCGTTTGTTCCACAGAAAGTACCAGGTTTTTCGTTATCAGAAAATAAAGTGAGTAAGTTTTTACGGGATTCTGATGGATATCTTCCCATGTTTTATTGAATGGAATATCGACGTTGTTAATCCAGTTATGAGGGAACTCAGATTGAAATTCTTTGTAAGCAATGAAAGAACCGAACGGTAATTTATCTGTTTTCCGATAGCTTTCGTTCAATGGGGGCAGATGGCCGCCATTTTGGATACAACCAAAAAATACTGATGAGAAAAAGATCAACAAACAATATGAAAGAGTTTTTTTCAATTTTATTTATAATTTTTCATTAAATAAAACGAATGCTTTTCTCAATTGCTGATATTGAATTTCGTCAATTGTAAATTTACCATACCAAGTGTATTCGTAATTATGTACCAACATTTCAAAACTATTTGAAAAATTATATTGTGAAATCTCTTTTGAATATTCTTTATTTGTTTTTGCGGTAGTAAATTCGATAAAACCTTTGTCAGAAAGGTTTTTGAGTGTTTTCAGAAAAAGATATCTTGTCGCAAGATTAAATTCTTTAATTGTCTCTGCATCTGAAATCAAAATATTATATTCAGAAACGTCTGCAAGTTCTCGCAAAGAAACTTCTTCATTTTTGATGATTGCTTTATTTTTCATTCCACCAAAAAAGTCATTTTTGAAAAAAAATTTATAAGTGATTAATACAATGAAAAAGAGCGCGAGCGTCCAGAAAAATATTTTTAATGGCGAACTATTCAGAATGTCATTTAAACCCGAACTATCTCTTCTCGTAGTCTGATTTCGCAGAATTTTTCCACGGTTCGTAATGCTGATTGTATCGTTTCTTAAATTCTTTTGTGCTCTTAGAAGACTGTCCAGGCTTTTCATGTAACCAAACTCCCGGCTTTTTCTCCAACTTAATATTGTATCGCCAGTTTTGGAATGATTGTTTTGTAAACTGCTGTCATATTGTTTAAATGTGCTGGTATCCGGACGTTGTTTAGGTTGTACTGAATTCTGCGTTTGTGCATGACTGTTAGACACAGATAAGATTATCAGTAAACAAACAAATATGGCAGATTTACATTTCATAAATGGTTCCATTCTTTAATAGTTTTCCATCTTTCAATTTGAATCCTGAATTAGTCAGATGAACCGGATACAAAACAAAATACCATACAACCAGAAAGAATGAACCTGAGAGAATTATAATGCTAAGTGGAACCGGGAGGCCGATGTCTACAGAGTTTCTTTGAAAAGTGTTACTCATTAAGTGAGTGACGTAGCTTTCGAAAAATGCGGCGATGATAAAAAATGGGATGAGGCTTACGCAAATTTTGATTGAATCTTTTGCACTGCGGAGGAAAGACCGCTTGCGCGTATACGTTCCGGGGAATAGCCAGCCAGTACCTAAAATTATTCCGGCACAACCAGCGATAACGATGGATGAAATTTCAATAGTTCCATGAATCCAGATTACTAAAACTGACTGCCAGCCCAGCCCCTGTGAAAAAAACAGATATTGAAAACAACCCAACATCACACCATTTGTCCACATGAAAAATATAGTCCCAATCCCAAAAAGTACTCCAAAAATTACTGTCTTGAAAGCCACGCTGACGTTGTTATACGCTGTAGTTACGAACATGGAGAATGGATTGTCGTCTTTATAAACCCCAAATGGATCTCCTTTTTGAATGGATGCAATGGTTTGGTCGTAATAACCTGGTTGTACTTCATGGTTGAAAAAGTTTCGGGTATAATCCGGGTCGTTTGCTGAAGAAACAATACCTATGAAGACAAAAGAAACGAACAAGATCAAAGTAAATAAAAAAACTGGGTGATAGCGTTTGAACAACAAAGGCAATTCGAACTTCCAAAAAAATCCGACGCGGGAAAAAGTTTGTTTTTTGTTTTGATATATACTCAAATAAATGCTGGCCGCAATACCATTAATCCATCGTGTAACTTTGCTTTTTGGATAAAAAGTTTTTGCATAGGAGAGATCATCTAATAAGGTGATAAACCTGTCGGCTATTTCATCAGGGTCTTTCGCTTTTTCATGTTGATATTGATTCCATTTATCAACGTTTTTTTTTATGAATCTTGCTTCACGCATAAAACAAAATTAAAACACAGCATTTCTTTCGCACCTTACTTTGCAAAACTTTCATTTTGATTTTGCTCTTTGAAAGTGAAACAAATTAATCATTAAAAAAATAAAACCTCCTATTTTTATTTTAAATAATAAATTGCTTTTCATGCCACTGGTACAAATAGAAACGCCTTTTAATATTGATCTTGAATTTGAAATCGCAGAAGCTCACAGAAGACTTTTTGCTTATGTAATCGACTTTGCAATTCTGCTTCTATTTTTTATAAGCATGAAATATTTCTATTATGGTGGATTTAATCTGACTGATCCGGAATCGCTTAAAAGCCACGTAGGACTGGATATTTTGACAATTTCTATTCCAATGCTCTTATATTCATTGTTTTGCGAAGTAATGATGCATGGGCAGACGATTGGAAAAAAGGTTTTAAATCTTCGCGTGATAAGTCTTGATGGAGGAGAAACTTCTTTAAACCAATATATTGTTCGCTGGATTTTTAAAGTTTTTGAATGGCCTTTCTTTTTTGGTTATACCTTTTTTAGCCTTCAAAATATTTTCGCATACATCATTATCACCGCATTTTGGGGTGTGTTGGTTTTGATATTAATTGCTGTAAGTAAAAAGAATCAGCGGCTCGGAGATTTGGCTGCCAATACAGTTGTGGTAAATACTGAATCTTCATTTTCCGTGAAGGATACGGTGTTCATGAATATTGATGAGATTAGTTACCTGGTAAAATTCCCGGAAGTTTTAAAACTTTCTGATCGTGACATTAATACGATTAAAAATGTAGTGGACCTGTATCACAAAGAATACAATAGTGAAATCTGCGACAGGCTTGCTTCAAAAGTTCAGGAAGTTTTGCATATCGATTCAGAAATGTATTCCATTAATTTTCTAGAAACCTTGTTGGCAGATTATAATTATCTCGCTACAAAATAAAAAGCGTAAAAAGGGTCTAACTTTTCATTGCCAATCCCAACATGGCAACTATAAAAACCAGCACGTAAAAAGATAAGATGATAATTGTGAAGATTCCATAAAATTTCAAAAGTGATTTTAAGTTTTTGAATGACTCATCGAAATCTTCCTGGCTTAAAGATCCTAACGCAGCTTTCATTTTTAGTGAAAATTTGTTTAGGTAAAAACAGGGGAAGAACAGAACAGCAGCGAATACTAAATAAAGGACCGTGATTAACGTGGCAGTAGCTCCAACAACATCGGATGGCAATTGGTTGAAAGTAGTTAGTCTGGAATAAAGAGCCGGCATAAAAAAAGCGGCAATAGCTAAGAATCCACAAAAGATAAATCCAATGACAGAAAGAAATTTGCCCCATTTTGCTGCTTCACTTAAAAAATTTTGAGAAAGAGAAGTAACCTGTAAATCATTATTTAGAAGGTCTAAATTTTCCATTGTGATAATTTTATAATTTAGACCTAAAGATTATATATTTTAATTAAAATAATCAAAAAATATTTTAAAAAGATAATCAATTGCTGAGGAACAAAAAAAAACTTATAAGATCCATAACCTGAAATCTTATAAGTTAATGCATGACTGATTTTTAGAAAGAGCTACATCTTACTTGTCCGTCTTCTCTTTAATCTTATGGTTATTCTTGTCAAATTTGACTTTGTGAGTAACGTTATTATGTTTGTGTTTCTTTTTATAGCCATTATGCCTTTTATGCTTGCTCACGGCGTTATGAACTTTTTGCGGGACAGTCGAAGTTTGTTTGACTTTATCTTTTGTGTCCTGTGCTCTGGTGATTGTTGCCATTGTAAATGAAAACACCAGTAGTAAAAGAAATTTTTTCATTGAATTTAATTTTTTGATGAGATAAATATGAAAAAATCTTTACAAATCGCATGCCTGTTACCAGAAGAGTTTCTGATGAATAGATTTGACTTGCTAACTATCAGGGTTTTTAATAAGCACGGGCAAACAGAACTCTTTCTACGCTGGGGTTTCCGGTTAAAATATCTTTGCCTTCTTCTTTCTGATTATTGAAAGGGATACAACGAATTGTTGCTTTGGTGAGCTCCTTTATTTTTTCTTCTGTTTCAGCAGTTCCATCCCAATGAGCAGAAATAAATCCGCCTTTTTCGTCAAGCAATTTTATGAATTCTTCCCAGGTATCCGCTTTGGTAATGTGGGCATCGCGATAATCTTTTGCTTTTTGATAAATAGTTTTCTGTATGTCTTCCAGTAAAACAAAAATGGTGTTTGCAAGCCCATCCAGCGAAATCGATTCTTTTGCTTTGGTATCTCTTCGGGCTACTTCTACAACATTTTTCTCCAAATCCCTGGCTCCGATTGCAATCCTTACGGGAATACCTTTCATTTCATACTCCGCAAATTTCCATCCGGGCCTGCTGCTGTCGTCGTCGTCATATTTAACAGAAATACCGATTGCTTTAAGATCTTCCATCAACGGAATTACTTTTTCATCAATATTTTTCTTCTGTTCTTCGCCTTTGTAAATGGGAATTATTACGACCTGTATGGGCGCTAGTTTTGGTGGAAGTATCAATCCTTCATCATCGCTATGAGCCATTACCAACGCGCCTATCAACCTGGTGCTGACGCCCCAGCTTGTCGCCCAAACATAATCGAGTTTATTTTCTTTGTCACTAAATTTTACATCAAATGCTTTAGCAAAATTTTGCCCCAGGAAATGAGAAGTTCCCGATTGCAATGCTTTTCCGTCCTGCATCAGCGCTTCAATACAAAACGTATCAACTGCTCCGGCAAAACGTTCGTTAATACTTTTAACGCCTTTTATCACTGGCATCGCCATCCATTCTTCGGCAAACTCTGCGTAAATATTCAGCATTTGCATGGATTCGTCAACTGCTTCCTGAGCAGTCGCGTGGGCAGTATGTCCTTCCTGCCAAAGAAATTCGGTGGTGCGTAAAAAAAGTCGGGTACGCATTTCCCATCTAACCACGTTTGCCCATTGGTTAATCAAAAGAGGAAGATCCCGATAAGATTGTATCCATGTCTTATAAGTGTTCCAGATGATGGTTTCTGAAGTAGGGCGCACGATCAATTCTTCTTCTAGTTTTGCTTCGGGATCGACGATAATTCCACTTCCGTCAGGTGCGTTTTTCAACCTGTAGTGTGTTACGACAGCGCATTCTTTAGCAAAGCCTTCCACATGAGCAGCTTCCTTACTCAAGAAACTTTTTGGAATAAATAAAGGGAAATATGCATTTTGATGGCCTGTTTCTTTGAAGCGTTTGTCCAACTGATCGTGCATTTTTTCCCATAAGGCAAAACCATAAGGTTTGATGACCATACATCCCCGAACAGCACTATAATCGGCGAGACCGGCTTTTAAAATCAGATCGTTGTACCATTGAGAATAATCCTGTTCCCTTGGGGTAATTTCTTTACTCATCTTAATTGAATTTGTTCTTTACATCATTTTAACACCGTTCATAAAAACATTCTTCTTATACTAACGGAATAGTCTTAAATTTACAGTAGAATGTGGCAAAAATAAGCTTCATTGTCAAAACTTTTTAAAACTCATTGTCATGAAAACTCAGCATATACTCTTAATAGCTATGGTTGCAGCTTTGGGAAGTTGCACGACAGCATATCGCTCTGCTCAAACTCCGGATGATGTTTATTATTCGCCGGTACCTGAACAAAATTCATATGTTAGTGACATAAACGATCAGGATAGAAATTCTTATTCATACAGAAATGAGGAATCAGATATAAGAAGAGGAATTGCCAATCCCGTGTATCGTAATTCAATTACGTTCAGCACGGGATTGGGTTACAGTCCATATTCATTTTCTCCTTTCAGTCCTTTTAGTAATTCAATGTATGGTTACAATCCTTATGGATTTAATTCTTTCGGATACAATCCTTATTCATATAGCCCTTATGGAATGAAGGGAATGTATAGTCCTTATCAATCCTTTGGTAACTATGATATGGGATATTATTCTCCTTTTTCTTATAATTATTCTCCTTACGGCTATGGTTTTTCACCATATGGTTATGGTTTTTCACCATACTACTCTGGTTATTCACCTATATTTTATTCCTCTGGAGATTTGCGTGTGAACACACATACAGGTGCGAGGAGATATAATTTAAACAGCTATAATAATACTCCGATTCAAAGCCCTTCACCAACACGCGGTAATGCGCAACCTGTGCGTACAGAAACTGCTCCTGCCCGTGTTAGAAATACCGGTGTAGGCAATGTGATCAGAAGAGTATTTACTCCGACTGAACGAAATAATTATGATGTTCCTAACCGCAGTACAAACAGCAGGAGAAGTAGCGGCGATGTTAATACAAATACCTACAGAAATAATACAAGGACTTACGATGAAAGCAGAAGTACGAACGAAACCCGTTCATTTGACAGAACTCCTTCTGTCAGCAGTCCTTCTTCCTCTTCAGGAAACAATAATAATAGTGCGCCTGTTAGAACTTTCAGAAGATAAAATATTTTATAATTTTGTTTAAGGGATGATTTATCATCCCTTTTTAAAACCTATCATTAATCTTGTTCTGAATCAAATTTAGAAAGAGAATTTTTTATTCATTTACTATGAGAGCGACGTATTTAATCCTGTTTTTTTCATTAGCAGTTACCTGTTCTTATGCACAGGAACCCGCTGATGCTTTGAGATATTCATATCTGAATCAACCAGGGGGAACAGCAAGGAACCAGGCCATCGGCGGAGCGGGCGGTTCATTAGGTGGAGAATTTACGTCGCTTTTTATTAACCCCGCGGGACTGGGGTTTTATAACACCGGTGATTTTGTATTTACGCCTCAATTTTCTATGAAGACTTCTAATTCAACGTATTTGAATAGCACTGGAAAGGCTACAAACAATAACTTCAATCTGGGTACTACCGGTTTCGTTATTAGCTCGCCTTCGCGCAAACAGGGCGGTGTAAAAAACTTTTCAATTGGTCTTGGCATCAATCGGATAGCTGATTTTAATAATTATGTTTATTACAAAGGGAAGAATTCCAATTCATCTTATTCAGAAAAATACCTGGAAGAATTGATCGCAAATAATGCAACCAACCCCGATTCTGCCGCTTTTATGTTTCCGGAGACCAGTAGTTTGGCAATCAACACTTATTTAGTAAACCCCAGTTTTGATTCTTCTGGAAATCTGCAAGGATATGGAACCAAGGCAAATCCTTCCACCGGTTTAACACAAGAAAATACAATCAATACTACCGGCGGAATTACAGATTTTTCTGTTGGCGCAGGGATGAATTTAAAGAACAAATTCTATTTTGGAGGTACACTTTCATTCCCATTTCTTCGATACAATCGGAATGGTTTTTATAAAGAGAGTGATGCTTCGGGGAAGCCAAATAATGATTTTAATTATTTTGAAGCCAATGAAACTCTATCTACAAGAGGGATTGGTGTGAATGGAAAATTTGGTCTGATCTATAAACCTGAGGAAAATGTAAGACTTGGGCTCGCCTTCCATACGCCAACGTATTATCAGATTACTGATGAATATACAAGTGAAGTAGTCACTGATCTTGAGGGATATGGTGGCGCCGGAGTAAAATTTCAAAGGAACACTGATTTGACTAATGGACAACCATTGGAATCAAAATACAATATGACTACGCCATTAAAATTAATTGTAAGCGGATCTTATTTATTTGCAGCTGATATCGCTAATGTTCAGAGCCAGCATGGATTTATTACAGCTGACGTGGAATATATAAATTATAAAGGCATGTCTTTTCATGATATGAACAATGATGCAGGTGCAAAAGATTATTACAATTCTTTAAATAAAATAATTGATCAATTGTATAAAAATGCGTTGAATGTTCGGATCGGTGGTGAAATGAAATTCAACACTTTTATGGTAAGATTGGGCGGCGCTTATTATGGAAATCCTTATCAAAATCAAACATCAGACATCGTAAAAGTGAGTGGGGGAGTTGGATACAGAAACCGTGGATTATTTATGGACCTGACTTATGTTTACTCGATGATGAAAAATGTTCATTATCCGTATCTTTTACAAGATAAACCAAACAGTCCGGCGTTCTTAAAAAACAATGCAGGAAATATTGTTGCAACAATCGGATTTAAGTTTTGAAATAGGCGCGGGTTGTTTGAAAAACAGTAAACGAACAAAAAACAGGATTTCTCAATTCAGCTCATTTTTGTGTAGCGTCTGCATAGATGAGGTTTACTTGTTTGTCAAGATAACTGATGTTTTGAATTTTTCGATTTTGGCGGAAATTTTTTTACTCCATTCCTGTTGTTTTTTAACATCAATGCTATTTTTTGTTTCTTTGTCATATGCATGCTGACAGGAGATGCTCTCATTATAAACTTTGTCAAAAATTGAATACAATAACTTTCTGTAGTTGGATTTGCTAAAGGAAGCTTTCCTGATTTCCTCTACCAATTTTTCTGCAAATAATCTGGTGATATCAAAATGATGTTGTTCATGTTCCAGATGGTATGCAGAATTGATTCCTTGTTTTTTCCACGAATCATTTTTGGTGAAAAAAGTATAAACTCCAATAGAAATATCCAGGTTATTTTCAAATTCATTCATAGAAGAATTGAAAGAAAAGCCCGAAGAGGTCATTGCGCTCCATGGTGCAACAGAAGGGATCTTGCCCTGAAAATCCTGCCAGGTAAGTTTCTTATTGAAATCGTAAAAGATTGTATCACTTCCCGGACGGTTAATTTTATTTTCGATAAAAACGGACACCTTTGTTTTTTGTGAAAAAACAGGAACAGAAAAAAAGGAAAAAGTAAAAATTAGAAAGATGATTTCTTTTAGGTACATCCGGAATGATTATCTGTAAAAATCATCTTTGGCTGTGAAATAAAAAAGTTAAAAAGAAGGCGCGAATAGATTCGTTTCATTCCTCATTAAGGATGGATTTTTTTCCAAGAAATAAATGTGCACTTTTTGCAATAGCCGACATCGACTGCTTATTCATACATTTAAAATGACCAAGAGGACATTCATCAAAGCCGGTTTTTGAACAAGGTCGACAAAACAATTTATTTACCTGGAAAATTTCAAAATCTGTTTTATAGGGAACCATACCAAATGAGGGAACCGTGTTTCCCCAGATAGAAAGAATCTTTTTATTGAAAGCGGCTGCAATGTGCATGAGGCCTGTATCGTGACTGATTACTAATCTTGAATGACGAATAATATCCGCAGATTCGTTTAATGAAAACTTTCCGCATGCATTATAAATCCTGACTGAATCAGACTGCGCTATTTTTTCACCATTCAAAAAATCTTCTTTTCCTCCTAACAAAATGACCGGATAATTTATCAACTCAACTAGTTCTTTCAATTTCTTTACGGGCAATTTTTTTGTATTGTGTGCAGCGCCTATAGCTATCGCGATATAACCTTGAGAATGTGAAAACGGAATATCATCTTCTTTTATAGAATCGGTTTCCGGAATGAAATAATCCAGACCAAGACTATCATTCATGACGCCCAGGCTCTGAACTGTTTTTAGATATCTGCTAACAATATGAATGTGGGGTAAAAGATTTATTTTGAAATTGGTATAGATCCATTTTTTCAAATTGAGTTTGTCATAAGAATGGAACGGAATTTCCCGTAAGCTGTTTTTCATTCTTAGGGTACGAAGATTGTGATGCAGATCAATAATATGATCGTATTTTTCCAACTCCAGTTCCTTAATTGTTTTAGTAAAATCCTTATCCAACAAAAAAAATTTATCCAGATAAGGATTAGATTGTAATAGTACCGCAAACTTATTTTTAGTTAAATAATGGATCGTTGCGTGTGGATATTTTTTCCGTAAACACCTAATGACAGGCGTTGTCAGAACAATATCGCCGATCGAAGAAAATCTTACAATTAGAAATTTAAGTTGACTAACTTCCTGAATTGGAATGGAAGCATTCCGGAATTTGTTATAGAATTTTTTGAAATCCAACTCTATTTGTATTTGGTATTTTAGATCAAAAACTAATGATAATTAACTGACAGGCTTTGGTTTTTTCTTATTAGAAAGCACTTTCCACAAAACAGGAAATGTGGTAAGCACGACAATTCCGATTACGATCACTTCTAGATGTTCTTTCAAATCAAACCCGAATTCGCTGAAGACAAATTTTTGTAAAAAATGGCCGCCCAGCAACATGCTTCCAACCCACAATCCAGATCCCGTTATATTATAAAAAGCAAACTTCTTTTTGTCCATTTTTACAATACCTGCAACGATGGGTGCAAAAGTGCGTATGAATGGAATAAACCGAGCGATGATGATTGCGCCCCCGCCATTTTTTTCATAAAAATCATGTGCCTGGGCTAAATGTTTTTTCTTGAAAAAAAAGGTATCTTTTCTTTCATATAAAAAGGGTCCGCTTTTGTATCCAAACCAATAACCAAAGAAGTTTCCCAGAATTCCTGCAGTGGTTATTAAAGCCCACAGAATACCAAGGTCCAGCCATTCATTGTTTGATGGAAACAAGGCTGCTGTTACGATCCGGTCGCTATAAATTCCGGTTACAAAAAGTAAAGCATCACCTGGTAAAAAAAATCCGGCAAATAATCCGGTTTCTGCGAAAACGATGAATATGATCATCCAAAGCCCGCCATTTTCAATATAGAATTGAGGGTTTAATAAATCTTTGATATTTATTCCTAAAATGTGCAAAAAGGTCACTTATTATGTTTTAATAGAGTAGTAAATTTTTTTGATAAAGAAACAACAAAAAATCCTAATAAAAATGGAAATCGTTATTCGGCCATATACGATAATGCTTTTTGTTGATCAAATTCTCCTTCCCATTTGGCCACCACACAGCTTGCCAAAGTATTGCCAATCACATTTACGGAAGTACGCGCCATATCCATCAGCTCATCAATACCAAGAATGGCCATCACCGGCCATAAAGGCAAACCGAAAGAGGCCACTGTACCTAATAAAATAACCAAAGAAGCCCGCGGAACACCTGCAACCCCTTTGCTAGTAAGCATCAAAGTTAATCCCATGATAAGTTGTGTCCCAAAAGGCATGTGAATGCCGGCGGCTTGTGCTACAAACACACTGGCAAGCGAAAGATATAAAGTAGTTCCATCAAGATTAAACGTATAGCCGGTAGGCAAAACAAATGAAACAATTTTTCGTGGAACACCAAATTTTTCCATGTTTTCCATGGCGATAGGAAGCGCAGATTCAGAACTGGTTGTAGCAAAAGCGATCGCCACTGGTTCAGAAACAGCTTTAATAAATTGCCGGATCGGGATCTTCAAAAAATAGGCAATTGAAAGAAGAACCCCACCGAGGAAAACAAGTAACGAAGCGTATAAAGTGAGCAGCAATTTTACCAGGGAAAAAAGAATATCAAGTCCGAGATGACCAACTGTAACTGCAATGGCAGCGCCCACTCCGAACGGTGCAAAATGCATTACGAGGTTGGTAAATTTGAACATTGTTTCTGCAAGACTTTCAGAAAAATGAAGCATTGGTTTGCGCTTTTCTTCTTTCACCATTGCCAGTCCGATTCCAAAGATGACACTAAAAACCACAATGGGCAATACGTCGCCATTGTACATTGATTTGATAATGTTATCTGGAAAAATATTAAGAATTACTTGCTGCCAGGTTTCGTGAACGGTAACAGGCAACTCCTCATGGAAGCCAGGCGGAATATGAATGCCAACCCCTGCCTGGGAAATATTGATGGCAACAAGACCAATTAATAGAGCGATCGTAGTCACCACTTCAAAATAGACGAATGATTTCCATCCCATTCTTCCTACTTGTTTCAAATCTGAGTGCCCCGCGATACCGACCACCAATGTTGAAAAAAGAATGGGAGCAATGATTGTTTTTACCAATCGTAAAAATATTTGACTGAGAACTTTCAGGTTTTTAGCGAATTCAGGAAAATCCAGCCCGATTTCCACTCCGATTATCATGCTTACCAGGATCCATGTCGTAAGCGTGCGTTTATATAGAGCAAATAAAATCAAAGAGCCAATAAAAATCCATCTTAAAGTTTTTAAAAATAGCGGTGAAAGGCTATTAAAATTATAGACATCAATGAAGTGAAAAATTGCTGTAATTGTGAGAGTAATGAAAGCAAGCAGGATGCTTTTTCTTTTATTCATAAACCAGTTGGAAATGATTAGCACCAAAACTAATAAATAGAATGTAAACAAACTTTTTTAACAAGAATTAGTTTTGAAATAGTAAACCAACAAATAATGAGGATTGTTATTTTGTATGTTCAACATACATTTTGCTTATATCTTATGAGTAATGTTCAAATAATTTACAAGAAGATTTCATTAACATCCCAAAAAAGGCCGTCTTTTTTTGGACGGCCTTTTTTGAAATTCGTTCTACTTATTGTTAGAAACTATAACGTAATCCAATTTGCATATACCATAGATTAGAAGTACTGTTATCAATCTGGAACGGAGAAGTTACCAGTTTTTTATTGTACTCGCTCCATGTGAAAGTGGGTGCCTGATCTACTACATTTTTCATGGCCAAAGGATTTGTAATAGTTGTATTTTGACTATAACCAAAATTCTTTGCTTTGTTCGCAATCAAGTTTCCAAGATTGAAAATATCCATGCTAAACTCTAAGTCATGTTTGGTGCCACCGGCAGTTTGTAAATAAAAATCCTGTA
>JBDTKF010000123.1:0-6537 GCA_039935455.1 Ginsengibacter sp. | reverse complement strand
ATCTTATTGAAGCATATTTTTTGAAGAAGAATGGTGAATCTAAAAGCCGTGGCTTATGGGGAGGTCAATCAAATTCATCTGAGAAATGATGAATTATCTTTAAAGAAATGCTACAGTTATTGATACCGTAGGATAATTGAGTAAAACTTTTTTTCACTTTTAAAAAATGATAGAGAATTAAAGTGTTCAATAACAATAAGAATTCAAAAGTAGTAAAAAAAACCTTTAAAGTGTTTACACGTTTTATATTCGACAGAATCCCAACCAGTTGCAAAACCAATTGGAATTTTTATTTTTAATTCATCAAAATTGATTCCTTCTCTCCGTGTATTTGATTTTATCATTCACCAGTACTACGTCTTCTTCTCTCATGAAATCTTCTTAGAAATATTTTTGATGCCATTCGCGGGAATTCAGGAGGCTTAAAGCCGCAGACGAAAAAATAGAAATCGGCATTATAAGTGCGTTTACTGCCCTGAATACATCGCCCAAGTTTGTGGTACAGAAACAAGTATTTCACCGAAGTGTCTTGTTATTCGTAATTCACTATATTTCATTTTACCATTTACCTGATCTCCAGCTCCATGGTTCGTGCCTACACGAAATATTCTTAAAGCCTTTTAAATCTTCTTCCTGGTTTGTGTCCTCACGAAACATTCCCAAAGATTCCTCTACACATCATGTAAATGATTATTGGCTTTAAAGTTAATCATCACTTTTTATATTTGAAGGTTTTCGATTCGTGAGGACACGAAACGGGGAGGGGGTGTTCCTCTTTCAAAATTAAAAATCTCCCCAATAGAATCTATTAATGTCGTTGGTCAGAGACCAGGCGATGGCATTAACTTTTGAAAGGAACACCGTCATCGGCGAAAACTTAAGGCTGTTGAAAAAAGCTTCGCAGTAAATTAAAAATACAAAAAATATTTATGCAACTTTTCTAAGCAATTTTCTTTTAAAATCATCTGTTGCATCCAAAGATGCAATCATTTCTCCACCGGTATTTGATAACCGGGCCAGATCAGGGCGCGGAATATTTTCCTGGTTTGCAAAAATAAGGAGCGAATCAAAATCTGTTGTTGACCGCAAAAGATGTTCTAAAATGATATTGGTAAGGCGTGCTTTATCCTTATTCGGAATTCCGAAAACATATAGAGGAGCATTTTTCCCTTCAATATAATAATCAATAGGATAGTCAGCGCCATTATCCATTCCCGGAAAAATATAATCTCTTTGAATTTTTTCAGAGGTTACAATTTTAAAAAGACTTTCATTCAAATCTTCATAAAATGTTGATTCTGCTCTTGCACGATTAAGGAATGTAAGATCAGTAATTTTGGTTAATGCCTGCCCCATTCCAAATATTGCTGTAACCAAATTTTTGGAATCTGTATCTGTGAAAAATTCTCCATTATTTTCCTTTATCTCAAATTCTGACAAAATTTGTCCAAATAAAATACCACGCGTTCCTTCTCGAAATTTATCTACATCATTTTCATAACTCAATTGTAACAATGTATGCCCCATATCTGTAACCCGCATAATGCCACCGGCCATTTCCTTTATATATATCTGATAAGGATCCCCATCCGAAAAATAGAAAGGCGTTTGAATTCTAAGCAATTTATCATTCTTAGGTTCCACCTTTATTTCTGAGCACATCAGATTACAAAGATTTTCCTGGAGTTGTTGAATATTATAGTTCATTGGTCAAATAAATTTGTCTGAATTGCATCATCCGGTTCTGTTTTTATTCCTGTAATATTACAATCAACCACCAAACAATGCAATGCCCCTTTTAAAGAATGATACCTGTTCGTTTCTTCTGCAAAGCCTTCCGGCTTCCGATTCGCCCTTACATACTTTTCTGTTGAAAGATGAATATGAGTTTTAAGTTTAAGTAAAGTTCCTTCTAATTGGTTTTTGTGTTTATGTGAAGGTCCGTTATATCTTTTTAATGTAAAAGATTCTCCATTCGGTAAAAGCCAGCTAATGCCACAAGAAAAATCATCTTCCATTCCTTCCCGCAGATTTTGCCGAGTGTATAATTCAAATTCAGAATCATCCGTTTCAGAATGCAATTTATAATTATATTGTTCATGGCCATCTTTTTCTTTTGACCGGGCGCTCGGATTTTTTACAAGTTTTACTATTGATAACAGCTCCGTAATTTTTATGTCAGTAATAGATTCAAAAGCCATGATATTTCATTTATTAGTTAACTATTAATTATTTTCTCCTCCAACTCTCTCTTCCCTGGTTCTCGCTTGCACGAACTATTATCAATCTTTGGGTTTAATAACGCTGGCTTTCCCCTTCATTCCTCCGTCACCATACTAAACATAGCCTCGCCCATCACATACTCCTTCATATCCTTCCTTCATAATTTATCAATCTCATCCTTTATTGTCTGAACTATGATTTTTTGGATTATATGATTGTAAGATTTTCATCCTATCATCCTTCAATCTTACAAATCTTAGTTCAGACATCCTTCTTCCACAATTTATCAATCTCATCTTTTATCTTTTGTTC
Organism: Ginsengibacter sp.; assembly: GCA_039935455.1. Classification (GTDB taxonomy): domain Bacteria; phylum Bacteroidota; class Bacteroidia; order Chitinophagales; family Chitinophagaceae; genus Ginsengibacter. The sequence goes on along the minus strand of JBDTKF010000123.1, from coordinate 4,002 downwards.
ATAAATTTTTATCAGTTCTTTATTGGCATTTGCCAATTGTTGTTCCTGTTCTATCCAGGTTACGATTTTTTGTTGGATGGAACGTGAGGGAAGATGAAATATTAGCGATACGCAATCCACAACGCTATTGCGATTGCTACAATTATCCCTATTATTGTCCAGATAAGAATACTTCTGTTTAGTTTATAACTTTTTTCATCTATTTCTTTTGATGTAACGGTTTCCTGCTTTTTATTAAGCGAGTTAGAAAGATTAGAATGAGAAATAAATGTACTCCCAGAACCGCTGGAATGTGTAGAGAAATCTAAATTAATTAATGGCTTATTTTCAATTTCCAAATCCTTTTTATTTTTTTCTCTTAAATGGTCAAAATACTTTTTACCCAGGGGGCTTATTTCGATCCCCTTTTTATCATCGTTAGTTACATATTTTTTTAATGAACTTTCAAAGTCAATATAAGTCTTTAAATAATAGGAATTATCCATTCCTTTACCTGATGCTGGAATATCATTAATTATAGAATCCGGAAAAAAATTTGGGCGTACAGGTTCATTCATTTGATATAGGAATTTTAGAATAACGTAATCTCTTTTTCCATTAAATAATTCACCTAACTCAAAATCATTATATTCATTAATATAATCACGTCCTTTTTCAGTTATAGAATAGTGATCTATTTTGTCACGATGAATTTCAATATAACTATCGGATTCTAAATGTCCAATTGCATTATTAAATTCTGCTCTTGATTCAACAAAAAGTCGCAAATGCATCCGAGTAAATGTATTAATATTATATCCTTCAGATTTAGATGGTTCATGAACGAATAAATATTTAAGAATACCTAATTTAAGGCCTTTGATTTCAAACTTTTCCATAATTCAATTTAGCTAATAATTTAGAACAGATAAATTAATTTCATTTCCTTAAACCTATAAATACCCCGCCAGAGTCCACGAATTTTCTTTCTCTTGTCTATTAGCTGGTGGTGTACTGTGAAACATGGATTGAATAAAAAGTTGATGTCGATAGTAAACAAACAAATAATGCTGATTTGTATTTGGCTGCCTTTTGCTTTCAGCGTTTAGCCTTGAATGCAGTAAACAAACAAATAAAGCTGATTTGTATTTTTTTCCCTTCTCATTCTTCCGCCACCATGCTAACCATCTCCTCACCCATCACATACTCCTTCGTCTCCTTCTTCCACAATTTATCAATCTCCTCTTTTATCTTTTGCTCATAAATTTTTATCAGTTCTTTATTGGCATTTACCAATTGCTGTTCCTGTTCTATTCGGGTTACGATTTGTTGTTGGATGGAAAGTTGGGGAAGGGGAATTTGAAAAGTTGAAAGTATTTTTGCGTTGATATTTGATTGATTGATTCCGTCTGTTTTTACTCTTAGACAAAAATCTTTTGCATCTTTCGAGTTCAAACAATAATTCAAATAATCACCCAACAGCTTATTTTTATTATAACAGATTCTAATCAAATAGCCCGCGAATACAGCTTTTCTTTTCCCTTTAAAGATTCCTGTTTTGCCGACATGAACCGGACTATTCGTTCTATTGAAAAGAACATCGTTTTCCTCAAGAAGGTATTTTTCAAAATCTTCATCATCGGGTGCATATTTTAAATAGTTCCAATCTATTTCACCATTCTGAATATTTCCCATTCTAAGACATGGAATGCTACCTTTGTCATTTGATTTAAGAGAACTTCCATATTGAAAATTATCACACACCTCTCCCAACTCCACCATTTCCCAATCAGGATCAATATCAATTTGTGGTTTGTAATTTTCTACTACTTGTTTTGCTCCGTTGATGATAGCCTGGTAACTTTCTATTTTTGAAACTATTTGTTGCTGGATGGAAAGTGGGGGAACGGGGATATCTAAATCATTAATAATGCCTTGTGAAATATTTGGTTGTGCACCACCACTACTAAGAGAAATCAAATATTCCTTTTTTGATTTTAAAACTAAGTATAAGAATTCGGGTAATATTTTTTCATTTGGAAGAATTCCACAAACTGCTTGATTTGTGGATGCCTCAAACTTTAGAATCCCAACCTGACCTGCTGTTGCCCCATACATTGCGACTAATACTGTGTTTATTGGAAATAATTTTGCGGAAGAGTTTTTAAGACCTTTCTCTGTAATAAACAATTCACAATTATATACATGACCTTGAGCAACTTCTCCGCTTCTTAACCATGGTATGTTTCCATTTTCAAAATATTCAAGTTTACTTTTTAATGGTGTTCCTCCAGATGAAGTTTTACAAACATCTCCCAACCTCACCATTTCAAACTCACTTTGCTTTGCATTTTCATTCACCCGATACCTGTCAACGGATAAATTATAATCCCCCTTTTCACCAATTTTCTTTTTGGTAACAGCCTGAGCTATGATTTTTTGGATTAAAGGATTTGTATTATTTTTTATCCATTCTTCAAAAGAATTCTTGTAATCATTTTTCCCTTCTTCAACTAAGTTTTTCGTTTTTTGTAAAATAGTAAGCGCACCGGTTAAATCATTTTTATCAATAGCTCTGCGCTGTGCACCCAGGTCAAAACCATCATTATCTATTTTTACAAAAAGGATATTATCTGTTTTCTTCGCAATATTTTTATCTATAAATAAGATGGAAGTTTTCACGCCACTGTATGGCTGAAATATTCCCGCAGGCAAACTTACTACGGCATACAAATATTTTTTATCCACCAGCATTTTGCGCAACGCTTTATAGGCATTGGCACTTTGAAAAATAATTCCTTCAGGCACTATAATGCCTGCCCTGCCTGTAACAGGATGTATGTGTTCGGCAATGTAATCTACAAAGAGTAATTCACTTCTGTTGGCTTGTATGGTAAATTTTTTATGCGGTTTTATTCCTCCCTTCGGGCTCATAAATGGCGGGTTGGCCATGATGATATCAAAATATTCATTCCACCGGTCTTCGCTGGTGAGCGTATCATATTCGTAAATGTTGGGCGCGGTAAATCCGTGCAGGTACATATTTACCAAACTCAATCGCACCATATCCGGGGAAATATCGTAACCCCTGAAATTCTTCATCAACTTCTTCCTGTCATCCGGCGTTAGCAAATCACCTTTGTGCTTTTTGGTGTTTTGTTCCAAAATATATTTATAAGAAGAAATCAAAAACCCCGCCGTACCACATGCCGGGTCACAAATGGTTTCATTCTTTTTGGGCTGCAATACCTGTATGATAAAATCAATAATGTGCCGTGGCGTTCTGAACTGCCCGGCATCGCCCTGTGAGCCAAGTACAGAAAGCAAATATTCAAAGGCATCGCCGAGCATTTCGCTATGGTCGTAATGAAATTCGTTGATGGTTTTTAAAAATAATTTCAACGTTTCCGGATCGCGGTAAGGCAGGTAAGCATTTTTAAATATATCGCGAAAGAGTTGTGGAATACTTGGGTTCTGATTGAGTTTTAAAATGGCTTCTCCATAGAGATTCAGCATCTCGTGGCCACCTACTTTTGGGTCAAAGATTTTTGTCCAGCTATATTTTGCATATTCCCCGGAAAAGAAAGTAGCCACGCCTCCCATATCCACGGATTCCTTGTCCATGTCATCCATGAATTTGTAAATAAGTGCGATGGTTATTTGTTCTACCTGGCTTTTTGGGTCTGGCACTTTTCCTACTAATATATCACGTGCGGTAGCTATGCGTCTTTTTGTTTCGGTGTCGAGCATTTGTTTGTTTAGTTATTGTCTGAACTAAGATTTGTAAGATTTAAAGATGATAGGATGAAAATGTTTGAACCAGGATTTGCAAGATGGAAGGATGGAAGGATAAAATCTTACAATCATATAATCCTATAAATCTTAGTTCAGACAAGTGTAATCCAAAAAATCCTGGTTCAGACAATCAAATAAACAAACAAATGCTCGACACCGAAACAAAAAGACGCATAGATACCGCCCGCGATATATTGGTAGGAAAAGTTCCTGACCCAAAAAGCCAGG
>JBDTKF010000122.1:0-12547 GCA_039935455.1 Ginsengibacter sp. | reverse complement strand
TGCCAGGGTTTTTGAATTCGTAACCTCGCCGTATTTTTCAAAAATCTGATGCAGTTTTTCTTCTGAATAACTTTTGAGAATATCGGCAGCAGTCTGACTTTCATGCTGATTCATCCTCATATCAAGCGCTGCATTGAATCTCGTTGAAAAGCCACGTTCAGCGACGTTGAACTGATGGCTTGATACGCCGAGATCGGCCAAAATCCCATTTACTTTTTGAATTTTATAAAAACGAAGAAAGCGTTGAAGATGACGGAAATTATGTGGAATAAAAATTACACGATCATCATCCGGAAGATTTTTGCGGGCATCCTCATCCTGGTCAAACACAATTAATTTTCCATCCGCATCTAATTTTTCCAGAATTTTTTTGCTATGCCCTCCACCACCAAAAGTGCAATCAACATAAATTCCCGATGGAATTATTTTCAGGCCATCAATTACTTCTGTCAACAAAACGGGCACATGATATGCCTGTTCCATGATTATTGTTTTGATGTTTTATCTCCCGCCATCACTTCTTTGGCCAAATCGCTGAATGTTTCGGGTGAAAAAGTTTCAAAGAACTGCTGATATTTAGTTATATCCCAAATTTCAAGTTTGTCTATTGCTGAGACCAGCACAATATCCTTTTCGAGACCCGCATATTCCATCAGATTTTTTGGCAACAGGATACGACCCGCGTTATCTGGTGAAACCTGTGTGGCACCATTCAAAAAATACCTTTTAAATTGCCTTACTTTTGGATCAAAATCATTCAACTTGCCTAACTCAGAAAATAATGGCTGCCAGGTTTCAGTGGTATATAGGCTCAAACATTTTTCGAAACCGCGGTTAACAACAAACACATCGACTCCATTTTCCGACAATTGTTTTTTGAAACCTGCCGGAAGAAGGAAGCGACCTTTCGCATCCAATGTTGCTTCATATTCACCGATAAACCCTGTCATACGAATCTTATTCAATATTTACCACAAAATAACACTTTTTCCCACTTTTAATCTATTTTGGTTAAATATTTTTTTCTCCACCTAGCTAAGATCCTCTCACGTTGTGAATCTGATGAGCAAAACCTATAACTTCAGCACAAATAATGTGAATTCGACGTGGAAAACGCGTGGATAAAAAATAAAAAATAATATTCTTTATAACGATTAGTATAAAATCTAAAATTTTAGGAAAGCTAAATTCAAATTTAGATTCAAATTATTTGATGAAAAAAGTAAATACTCTTCTCCGCAGACAGCATTGTACAAAACAGTAATTATTTTTTTATGACTGGAAAATCGAGAATAAAGCAAGTTCCTTTACCCGGTGTACTTTCTGCTTTAATTTTTCCATGAAGTGCATCTACAACGGATTTTACATAGCTGAGGCCAAGTCCGAATCCTTTAATATTATGAAGATTGCCCGTGTGAGCACGATAGAATTTTTCAAAAACCCTGTTTAATGTTTCTTTATTCATACCGATTCCGTTGTCTTCAATCTTAATACGCAAATGACTATTAAAATTCGAAGTAGAGAGTTTAATTTTTAAATTTTCTTTTGAATATTTTACTGCATTATCCAAAAGATTATTTATAATGTTGGTAAAATGAACATCGTCGGCGAGGATTAAATCGTTTGAGGCATTAAAATGAGTTTCTAAAATGCCCTCTTTTTGTTTAAGCGGAAGGCTAATATTATTTATCGCCGCATTAATTAATTCATTTGAGTGGAGCGGAATAAGGTTCAACCGGATAGATTGTTTATCCATCAAAGCAGCTTGTAATATAGTTTCTACCTGCTTATTCATTCTTTTATTTTCTTCTTTGATGATGCCGGAAAAATAATCCATTTTGGATTTATCATGGATCACTTTATCATTTTTCAATGCATCCACTGCTAATGAAATCGTTGCAATAGGCGTTTTAAATTCATGCGTCATGTTATTTATAAAATCCGTCTTTATTTCACTCAATTTCTTTTGATTAAGCAAAGCCCTGATCGTTATGAAAAACGCAGTAAAAATGACAAAAGTAAAAATGATGGCTCCAATTAGCATCCAGATCATTTGTTTCCACACAAGGTGTTTGATATGTGGAACTACCACCACTAAAAGCTCCTGTGGGGCAAGGCTCTCGCCAAAACTTTCACCGGGTGGATCAAGTGGATAAATGACGGAAAGATTATTCGAAGAGTCATTATACGCATTAAAAAAGTTTTTGGATTGTAGATCATCCCCAATCATCGAGGTTGTGGTAATTGCAAATTCGAAATCTAATCCATGTACATTATTCTTTTCAAATTCTTTATTGATGATGGAACGTATTTCAGGCCCTGTAAAATTATGCGCGATCGTTGTTGGAAATACATTTAGCGGAAATAAAAGATCCGCATTTTTGCGCCCCTCAAATGGAGAGATTTTTGCTCGTTCATTTACCAGATCTTTGGCAGCCTGAATCGTAACCATTTTAATCGTCTCCTCAAACTGGAATTCTTTATCCTGTAACGCCTGTTTGATCCAAACGATCTGAAAAAAAATAATTCCTAACAAGGAGATAAAAACAAGAACAGTTATTATCGGAAAGATTTTCTTCATTCGGGCAAATTTAAACTTCAATGCTTCTAATTAACTATAGCAGTGATTCAAGTTTTCGTTTTTTAACTATCTCTTATCTTTTATTTTTGAATGCAAGAGATACATTTTAATTTCTTTTAAGCAAATAAAATTAATTTAGAATTATGATTTCACCTGCAAAAGGTATTTTATTAATTGCCAACCCATTTTTAAAAGATCCAAATTTTAGCCGGACAGTTATTCTTATTTGCGAAAACAGAGAGGAAGGTACTTTTGGTTTTGTACTAAACAAAACATTTCCGAAAAACCTGGACGAACTCATTCCAGATGTGACAATCCCGAACTTGAATGTTTATTTCGGAGGACCTGTTCAGCCTGATTCTCTTCATTTCGTCCATGAATATCCCGAATTGATCATTGGGGGAGAAGAAATTTTTGACGGAGTTTATTGGGGTGGAAATTTTGAAAGCTTAAAAATCCGCTTAAAAAATAATGACATCAGTTCGGATAAAATTCGTTTCTTCATTGGATATAGTGGATGGACGAAAGGGCAACTGAGCCAGGAAATGCAAGAAAATAACTGGCTAACGGTGAAGGCTACCCGAAAATTAATTTTTGGGACAAGTGCTTCAGAAATCTGGAAAGAATCTCTGAAGCAACTGGGTGGAGACTATAGAATGATGATCAATTATCCGATTGATCCACAATTGAATTAATTAGAATAAATATTTTACCAGTTACAAAAAAATCATTATGAAAACTTTACTTATTTTATTTGCGGTAATGAGTGCAGGAATATTTTTATTGATTTCAGAAGATCTACAGAAAGAAAATGTAAAAAAAGGAAAGAAACTAAGAAAGAAAATAAAGAAGATAAATTTCCCTGATACAAAACCTTTATCAATCTGATAATCGTCGGTTATTTCCTATTTTTACCAGAAACGATTGCTGTATAGATTATTATTAATTCCCTCGCGGATCGCTCTTTATTTCTATTGCCGCAAAATTATCATCAATAATAAAGCGATGCTCCAGCAACCCGGACCATTATTGATTGCAGCGAATCATCCCAATTCGTTTTTAGATGCTATCATCGTTGACTCTCTGTTCAAATCGCCTGTTTATTCTTTGGCGCGTGGCGATGCTTTCGCATCAAAGATGATTACTAAAATTCTCCGGTCTTTCCACATGCTTCCAGTTTATCGGATGAGTGAAGGCATAGAGAATCTGGAAAACAATTACATAACCTTTGATACTTGCGAAACATTATTTAAGAAAAATAAAGTTGTTTTGATTTTCAGCGAAGGAGGGTCTAAGAATGAATGGCATCTCCGGCCATTGAAGAAAGGGACTGCACGGCTGGCGTTGCATGCATGGAGAAATAATATTCCTTTGAAAGTTTTACCTCTCGGAATTAATTATAGTTCATTTAGATATTTTGGGAAAAATATGTTTTTGAATTTCGGAAATGTTATTTCCAAAAAACAGTTTTCAGAAAGTTTGTCTGAGGGAAAATTCATTAAAATTTTTGACGAGAAATTAAAGGAGGAATTAAAGAAACTGGTTTATGAAATAGAAAAAAATGATCATGAAAAACTGAAAGATCATTTCTTTATAAAACAGCCTCTGGCAAGAAAGATTTTTTTATTCATTCCGGCGATTCTTGGCTTCATAATAAACATGCCGCTATATTTACTGATCCATCTAATCATCAAAAAACGGGCAAACGATCATTATGATTCTATCATGACAGGAGCATTAATTCTATTCTATCCTTTATATGTTTTGGCAATTGCACTAATAACTTATTTCATTACAAAATCGTTGTATTCCTTTGTGATGTTGATTTTTGTGCCAGTAAGTGCGTGGAGTTATTTACAATTGAAGAATCAAATTCGTTGATATTTGTTTGTTTACTGGCGCGCTCATTTTTTTTTGCGACTTTCAGGGTTTTGGTTAATAACCAATTTCGAACGCAAATTCACGTCGTTTAAAAGTTGTGTAACACTTTCGTTTAGAATATTATATTTTTTCTCAAAAAACAATTTCATTTTTTCATCGGGTAGTTGCAAATTGTAAGAAGCTCCGGTAGAAAGAGTGCTATTGAAATTCGGATTATACCGGTTAAACTCTGTCATTTCCATGATTACATTTTTTGCAATTATCTCGGCAATATATCTTCCTGAGACTTCAGTAGAATCAACGTTTTTTTTCTCTGCAAGAGTTAGCTGAGGAATGATCTCTAAGCTACTGTCTTTCCCAGAAAGACTTTGATAATTGAATTTTAGATCAGTCGGATTTCCCTGATAGCTGCCGGTCTCCATAATATAGTGTGTCGCAATAAATTTTTTGACATGGTTTCTGGATTCCTCCGGCAAATAATATTGTAATTTCCAAAAATTACGGCTACCGCTTTTTCTGATCGCGCTGTAAACCCTGCCTGGTCCTCCATTGTAAGCCGCGATTACCAAAAGCCAATCTTTCAAATCCCTATATAAAGTCAGTAAATATTTTGCAGCAGCGTGGGTACTTTTGAAATAATCGGTGCGATCATCCTGATTTTGATTTACTATTAATCCATAACCTTTTGCAGTGTAATCCATAAATTGCCACGGGCCACGGGCGCCGGCAGAAGAAAGTGCATTTGTTTTTAAATCGCTTTCAATTACAGCAAGATATTTTAATTCTTTTGGCAAACCATATTGAATAAGAATTCCATCAATAAAATTGAAATAAGGCATGGATGTTTTCTTTAGATTCAATAAAAAATTTTCATGTGCTTTTAAATAACTCTGCATATAAGTTTCTGCGTATGGGCTCACCTGAGAAGCGTAGGGTATGGAAGAATTGTAAGAATAATTTTTGAATAAATTTTTGAATCCATATTTGGTAACCTGACTCAGATATTCCACTTTCCCTTTTACCGGTTTTTTCGATTCAATCACTTCATTGATTACTTTGTTTTCCACCTTACTTGATGTGTCAATTTTCCCTTTCGAAATAACCGTGTCAATTTCCAACTGAGAACTATTGTAAACACCGGCAACTAAAAACACCGGTGATGTCAACATAAAAAATAAAAATGTAAAGCGCCATTTACCCATCTGCTAATAACGTTTATAATTCTTCAAAAGCGATTGTGAAAACTGTAGTAAAGTTAATTCATTATGCTTGTTTGTAAGAACCTGAACACCAAAAGGCATTCCATTTGAATGTTTGAATAAGGGCAAAGAAATTCCGGGAATTCCGGTAAGATTTGCATATACCGTGTAAATATCGGCCAGGTAGGTTGCGATCGGATCTTTTTTCATCTGCCCGGCTTTAAATGCAGTGCACGGAACCGTTGGCAAAAGAACCGCATCGAATTTGTTAAAAATTTCTTTCGTCTGTAAAGCAAGTAGTTTTCTGACCTTTTGCGCTTTCGTAAAATAAGCATCATAATAACCTTCGCTTAATACAAATGTTCCCAACATGATCCTTTTTTTTACTTCTTTCCCAAATCCTTTTCCCCGGTTTTTTTTATAAAAAGTAATAAGATCATCCTCATCATTTTTATCCTGGTATCCATATCTAATCCCATCATAACGGGCAAGGTTAGACGAAGATTCGGCAGTGGTAAGAACATAATAAGCAGGAACAATATAATCAATCAAATCAAAATTGATTTCTTCAATTATATTTCCGTTTCTTTCCAGATCCCGCGCCAATTCATAAATGTTTCGTTTTATTTCCACATCGAGGCTTGCATGTTCCATCGCATTTTTGAATAAAGCAATCTTATATTTTTTGGGTTTATGATCGAAAGAAATAATTCCTGGTTTTTGTTGATTTACTGTACTGTCATACTCGTCCTTTCCACTAATTACTTCCAGTGTTTTAGCAACATCTTCCACATTATTTGCAAAAATTCCTATTTGGTCGAACGAAGACGCATATGCAATTAATCCATGCCTGGAAATGGTTCCATAGGAAGGTTTCATTCCAACAATTCCACAAAAGTCAGCAGGCTGCCTTACCGAACCGCCCGTATCACTTCCGAGACTCACCATACATAAGCCTGCCTGGACAGCTACTGCAGATCCTCCGGAAGAACCACCGGAAACTTTATTTTCATCTAAAGCGTTTTTTACTCTTCCGTAAGCAGAATTCTCATTCGTGCTTCCCATCGCAAATTCATCACAATTACAATTGCCGATGATAATGGCATCTTCGTCTATTAATTTTTGAACAGCAGTAGAATTGTAAACAGAAATAAAACCTTGAAGCATCCTTGAAGCCGCACTCACCTTGTGATCTTTATAGCAAATCACGTCTTTTATACAAACAACTACTCCATGCAATTTACCTAAAGACGCATCTGTAGTTCTTTTATGATCGAGAAACTGCGCTCTTTGTAAAGACTCTTCTTCATAGATCTCTACGTAGGCATTTAGCTGAGAAGAATTTTTGATTTTGTTTAAATAATAGGTAACCGCTTCCATACAGGAAGTTGTTCCTTCTTTTAATTGATGTTGGTAATCTGAAAGATCATGATAAGAAAACAATAGGATGGGTTTTAATAAAAAAGGTTCAGATCATCTCTTTCAGATGCACCCAAACCTTTAAAAAAAATGAAAAAATCTATAAAATATTATTTAGGAAGTTCTGTTTCTTTTACTACTTCTTTCACCGGCTCTGTTTGCTTTTCCACATCTTTCTCCTTCATTCCAGCATCGATTTCTTTTTTTACACTTTCTTTTGCATCATTGAATTCCCGAACTCCTTTTCCTATACCACGCATCAAATCCGGAATCTTTTTGCCTCCAAAAAATAAAAGCACTACCAATAGAATTAATATCCATTCAGATCCACCTGGCATTGAGAACAAAAACTCGGGTTTAAATAATAGAAATGTCATAGAAATTATATTAGTTTACAAAGATAGGTTTAATAATTTTTACATAATAAAAATGAACGTATCATCTAACAAATCTACCGCATTTTGCTTTTCCATTTGCTGCCTGATAAGGTGTAATTCCACGGGCACACGAAAATAGAATAACAGATAATATTAAAGCGACAAGAATAATTTTTTTCATGTCAAATAAAAAAAATGAAGTAATGTTCTATCTATATTTTCACTTTTATTTGAATACAAGTATATAATAAAAAACCGGGAAATAATTATTTCCCGGCAAATTTTATAGTAATCTTTTGTAATTCTACTTAATTCTCTTTTCTTTAATCCTGGCGCTTTTTCCGCTTCTTTCGCGAAGAAAATACAATTTTGCCCGGCGTACCTTTCCTACTTTATGTAGCTTAATACTTTCAATATTCGGAGAAAAAACCGGGAATAACCTTTCCACACCTACACCATCGCTAATCTTTCGAACTGTAAAAGTAGCAGTTCCACCTTGACCCTGACGCTTTACCACATCTCCCTTGAAGCTTTGGATTCTTTCTTTATTACCTTCCTGTATTTTATAATTTACAGTAATGTTGTCACCGGCTTTAAACTTCGGCAATTCTTTCTTTGTTGTCAACTGATCGTGAACAAACGCAACAGCATTCATGGCTTTTTAATTTAGGAGTGCAAATGTAAGGCAATTTTAATAAATTCCTGCATTGTTTTATTGAGCAATTCTTTTTGATTTTACCAGCTCTTCATCCAATAAAATGAATTGAAATGTATGCCAGTAAACGTACAAATAAAACGTATTTTTATTTGGGTCTGTGCATTATCGTGCAACATTCACCGCTCTCTTTTCCCGGATAACTGTCACTTTTATCTGGCCGGGATATACCATCTCCGCCTGTATTTTTTGTGCAATTTCAAAACTCAATTTATCGCTTTCGCTATCGCTCACTTTTTCTGATTCCACAATTACCCTCAGTTCCCGCCCGGCCTGGATTGCATAGGCTTTTTCCACTCCCTGGTACGCAAGGGCCAGATTTTCCAGATCTTTTATACGTTGCAGATATTGTTGCATAATTTCTCGCCTTGCACCGGGTCTGGCACCACTCATCGAATCACAAGCCTGTACTACCGGAGAAATCACATATTGCATTTCCACTTCATCATGGTGAGCGCCGATTGCATTGCAAACCGCCGGATTCTCACCAAATTTTTCTGCCAGTTTCATTCCAAGCAGCGCATGACTTAATTCAGTTTCTTCATCCGGAACTTTGCCAATATCATGAAGCAATCCGGCACGTTTAGCCAACTTTGCATTCATTCCTAACTCTGCAGCCATTATTCCACAAAGATTAGCTACTTCGCGACTATGCATCAGTAAGTTTTGGCCGTAGGAGGAACGGAAACGCATTTTACCAACAATTCGAACCAACTCTTTATGAAGTCCATGAATACCTAGTTCAATTACAGTTCTCTCACCGATCTCCATGATCTGATCTTCAATTTGCCTACGCGTTTTTTCAACTACTTCCTCAATTCGGGCGGGATGAATCCGGCCGTCGGTTACTAATCTCTGTAATGAAAGACGGGCAATTTCACGACGAAGCGGATCGAAACAAGAAAGAATAATCGCTTCTGGTGTGTCATCAACAATCAAATCAACGCCCGTTGCGGCCTCTATAGCCCGAATATTTCTCCCTTCACGTCCAATAATAGATCCTTTAATCTCATCGCTTTCCAAATTGAAAACAGTAATGGCGTTTTCGATTGCAGTTTCTGCTGCCGTTCGCTGAATTGTTTGAATAATGATTTTTCGAGCCTCCTTATTAGCACGTAATTTTGCATCATCCACTATTTCCTGCTGAATACTTAGAGCCTGAGAGTTGGCCTCATTTTTTAAGGTTTCAATCAATTGAGCTTTAGCTTCTTCAACAGAAAGTCCCGAAACTTTTTCCAATCTTTTAATGTGCTCTTCCTGGTGTTTTTCCAGCTCGGTTCTTTTGATATTTACTACTTCAATCTGGCGATTTAAAGTTTGTTTGATCACTTCATTTTCTTTGATGAGGCGATCTACATTCTGATCTTTTTGATTGATTGCCTGCTCTTTTTGCTTGATGCGATTTTCAACATCAATCATTTTTTGATTGCGTTGAAGCATCGCTTTCTCATGCTCTGCTTTCAGTTGGACAAAATGCTCTTTAGCCTCAAGTTGTTTCTCTTTCTTTAGCGTCTCTCCTTTGGATTGCGCGTCTGAAATAATTTGTTGTGATTGTTCTTTTGCAGTTTCTAAAAGTTGTTTTGTATTTTTTGCAAATAATATTTTTCCCAGGATGATGCCGGCAATTAATGCCACAGCACCCACTATTATGGGGAGAAGTTGTTCCATTGTTTTTTAATGATTTTAATTCGGTTCATAATCCAGTCCACTTTAATCGATCAATTCAATGTATAAAACTGGTAATAAACGAAGATAATAAAATTGTAAAGAAATATTCAGATTATAAATATTCCAATCCGAAAAGGAAAGACCCAAAAAAATTTGAATTATTTATGCGAAATCTAACGCTGTTTATTAAACAGAATCATTGCATAAATTTGAAAATAATGTACATGGCAATGATCAACGTAAACCAAAAAACAAAAGCCCATAATATAATAGTCCCTTCAACTGCGGAAACTCTTTTTAAAAGTTTCTTTTCAAGAATTGTCGCATCTTCTTTTGTCGCAAATTCATTTTTCAATTCACTCCGCCAGCGCTCAATTTCCAGCCTGGTCTCATCTCCTTTCGCTAAAACGTTTTTATCAATTTCACTTTCGATATATTCCATAATTTCATCGGCTTCTTTTTCTCCCAACCGGCGAACAAGAAAATTTCGAATCTCAGCTGTAGAAAAATTTGAAGGAGCATCCATAAAATATTTTTTGGAATTTACGGTTTATATTTCTTTAGAATAATTGACGCGTTGTGGCCGCCGAACCCAAAAGTATTGCTTAATGCGGCATTCACTTCTCTTTTTTGAGCTTTGTTAAAAGTAAAATTTAATTTCGGATCAAAAGCCGGATCATCAGTAAAATGGTTGATCGTCGGTGGAATAATGTTTTTAGTAACCGCCAATATGCAAGCAAGAGCTTCTATAGCTCCGGCAGCTCCAAGACAATGACCAGTCATAGATTTTGTAGAACTGATATTTAATTGATGCGCACTTTCTCCAAAGACATCCAAAATCGCCTTCGTTTCTGCGATATCCCCTAATTGTGTAGAAGTGCCGTGCACATTTATATAGTCTATATCTCCCGGTACCATTCCTGCCTCTTTCAAAGTTGCATGCATCACATTTTTTGCCCCTAATCCTTCAGGATGAGGAGCTGTGATATGATATGCATCCGCTGATGCGCCGCCGCCGGCAATCTCACAATATATTTTCGCTCCTCTTGCTTTTGCATGTTCTAACTCTTCCAAAACCAATAGTCCTGCAGCTTCACCCATAACAAACCCGTCTCTATCTTTATCAAAAGGTCGTGAGGCAGTTTTGGGATCATCATTGCGTTCGCTTAAAGCTTTCATCGCATTGAATCCGCCAACGCCTGACTCAGAAATAACGGCTTCGCTTCCTCCGGTGAGAATAATATCAGCCTTATCCAGTCGAATATTGTCAAAAGCATCAATAATCGCATTCGTACTGCTTGCACAGGCGCTAACCACTGCAAAGTTTGGCCCGCGAAACCCATATCGGATTGATATTTGTCCTGCTGCAATATCCAAAATCATCTTTGGAATAAAGTAAGGATTGAAACGGGGAGTTCCATCTCCACGCGCAAATTCCATTACATCATCCTGGAAAGTGGTAATTCCGCCAATGCCACTGCCAAAAATTACACCCACCCTGTCCGGGTCTACATTTTCTTTAGAAATTCCCGCATCCTTTACGGCTTCATCACTTGCAATCAATGCAAATTGAGTAAATCTATCAAGTTTCCTCGCTTCTTTCCTTTCAAGATAATCAGTAGCCACAAAATCTTTAACCTCACAGGCAAACCTGGTTTTAAATTTCGCACTATCAAATTGCTGAATAATATCAGCGCCTGACACACCATTAGATAAACCTTCCCAATATTCAGAAACATTTTTACCCAAAGGCGTTATGGCCCCCAATCCGGTTACCACTACTCTTTTTGATTCCATAAGCTTGCCTGCAAAGTTAATTAAGATGATTACTTAGCATGTTCTTCAAGGTATGCTACTGCCTGTCCAACGGTTGTGATAGTCTCAGCTTGTTCATCAGGGATTGAAATATTAAATTCCTTTTCAAATTCCATGATCAATTCCACAGTATCCAGACTGTCGGCACCTAAATCGTTAGTGAATGAAGCTTCAGGTGTTACCTCCGCTTCGTCAACTCCTAACTTGTCAACAATGATTTTTTTAACTCTTGTTGCAACGTCTTGCATGATTATATGGTTTAGTTAATATGGGCACAAAAATATACTTTTTGTGATAAAAAAAAATAATAACTATTTAGAAATTAATTGATATTGAAACTTTTAGAAATTTCAAATCTGAATGGAAAGTATTTAGTGCTGGATTATAATCAATGAACTTTTTATAATAAATAATTTAGATGTCTATATAAATTTATCTTTCTATTAATAAGATTTGTATTTTCATTTCTATTTAATGATTAATAAAACGCGTATTTTTATTTTTTTCAAAATAATGGAGTATGCCAATAAAACAAATCGATTATGGAACGATAGAATATGATCAAATGTTGAGCTTACGATTCGAGATTCTTCGTAAGCCGTTAAAACTTACTTTTCAACGTTCAGATTTGGAGAAAGAAAAAGATGACATACTTATCGGCGCATTTGAAGAAGATAAAATGTTGGGATGTTGTTTGTTAACCAAAGTAAACAAAGATTGCATAAGACTACGTCAAATGGCTGTACAAAATAATCTACAAGGGAAGGGTATTGGAGCAAGCATCATGCATTATGCTGAAAATATAGCCAGAGATGCCGGTTACAAAAAACTGATCATGCACGCACGAAAAACGGCCATTGGCTTTTATGAAAAATTGGGGTATTCGGTAACA
>JBDTKF010000121.1:0-6813 GCA_039935455.1 Ginsengibacter sp. | reverse complement strand
TGTATCATCGGCGTGTTAGCTACCGTTAACAGCCTGGAAATGAATATTCAAAATCAATTAAAAAGCCTCGGTACCAACACCATATTCATCGACAAATGGCAATACTCCGGTGGCCCTGATTATCCCTGGTGGAAATTTGTAAATCGTCCGGCTCCAAAATTTGAAGAAGTACAATTCATTAAAGAACGCAGCAACCTAACCGGCGCAATCGCTTTTGATATCGACTCAAGATTGGATGTTGAATACAACAATTTTGCCTTACAGGGTGTTACGATGAGTGGTGTTACTGAAGAAGAAATAAATATTCAACCGCTCACAATGGCTTACGGTCGTTATATTTCCGGTAACGAATTTTCAAATGGAAGCGCAGTAACAGTCATGGGTTTTAGCAATGCAGAAAACTTATTTGGTTCCGCTTCATTGGCAATCGGGAAAGAAGTAAAAATAAAAAGTAAAAAAACGACCATTATCGGTGTGATAAAAAAAATGGGGCAGAATATGATCGGTCAGGATTATGATCAATCTATCATACTTCCCTACCGGTTCGCAAGACAAATTATAGATGAAGATAAAAGCAGTCCTAAAATTATTGTGAAAGGAAAAGAAAATGTAAGTACGCAGGCACTTGCCAATGAGTTGGAAGGAATTATGCGATCCATAAGAAAACTGAGTCCGACACAGGAAGATAATTTTACACTCAACCAAATCAGTAGCTTAAGCGACAGAGTCAGTTCCATGTTTGGTAGTATAAACATTGGCGGCTGGGCAATCGGAATTCTAAGTCTGGTTGTTGGAGCATTTGGAATCGCCAATATCATGTTTGTTACTGTCAAAGAACGGACACCAATTATTGGACTTAAAAAAGCCATTGGTGCAAAAAAAAGAAGCATCCTTTCAGAGTTCCTTTTAGAGTCAGCTATCATCTGTATTTTAGGTGGCTTGATTGGTTTAATTCTCGTTTATCTGTTAACCGTTATACTCACCAATGTGTTTGACTTCCCCGTTTATATTTCGGCTGGAATTCTTTCACTCGCCATTTCCATTTGCATTATCATTGGAATTTTATCCGGCATCATTCCTGCCTTGTCTGCATCCCGCCTGGATCCTGTCGTCGCAATCAGGTCTTAAAATTTATGGAAGACATTCGCTTTCTCAATCAATGTAAGATAGAAATATCTTTTTTTTGTTTGTTTACTATATTAGAGAACGCTATTGGCGTTTCAAATTGAGGTAATCTATGTAATAAACTACCTTAAGGCTTACTTCGTTAGAATGAGGACTTTCGAAAGTTTTATTGAAATTCTTTAAATAAGAACGATATTCCATTCCATCTATATAAACATCATTTCCCAAAGCGTTTTTCCATGAAAGAGTTATACGACTGCCGGGAAGAAAATCCCAGGTATAAAACATATCTACGTTAAACGTATTGAAATTGAAATCATGTCCTGGACTAAATGCCCTTTCCGTCCAATAACCATCCGTTTTTACGTCATAAAAATGATGATAAACGACATTGCTCCAATAATGTCTTAAACGGATTGTGAAATTCATTAAAGGATTAATATTGTATGCTGCGCCAAAAATGGAATAATCCGTTTTTACAGTTCTCTGACCCAAAATTGGATTCGAGTTAATCCCTGGGGTACTAAAAGCATATCCATAGTTTGCTGCATCATTATCCAGGTGTCCTTCAGCATTCATCTGGAAACGATCATTAAATCTAAAAGTAGCACCGAGCGTAAATCCATAATAAGCCGGATCCGGCAAAGAAGTAATTCCGCTTTCTACGGAATAATTAATAAATAACTTTTTACGCGTATCAGTGCTTCCTGTTACGTTTAAAAAATATTGTGCAGGTCGCTTCAATACCTTTCCTGGTTTTCTCAATTCAAAATAGTCATTTGCCCAAAAAGGTGCTACCTGAAATGTTCCATAAATATTCGAGAAATCTTTCATCAAAAAAAACGCGGTAGAATTTATAACGAAATTCTGCCACAGAAAAGGCTTATATAAATATTGATTGGTGGCGCCCACAGTATAACGCTGATTCAATAAATGTTTGGTGGCTTTGTATATTACGTAACTTATGTTACCCGTGTAGTTGAATTGATTGTTATTTTGCAAAAAACCAAGATCATTGGGATCATACATATCAGACATGGCGTTGGCGCTCAAAAGATATTGAAGTTTTCCACTTACTTTTTGATAACGAATATCAGCTTTATAACCATCATAGTTTCCATTCTTTCCCCAAATGGTGCTATAAATTCCATCAACAAATATGACATGGCGGTTATCTTTTGCGAACAAAGAAAGATCAACTGCACTCACATTGGCATTACGACTGTTTCCGTTTCTCAAAACATTGGTGTTGGTAAATGTGATGGAAGATCGATTTTTCAAAGCCTGATCAAGAACGATGATGTTATAATTCGTTAATGGCTCTGTTTGAAAATGAATAATAGAATCACCGGATTTGTCCAAAACTTCAGCATTCATAGAAGATGTGATCGCGTTAAAAATTCCGATGCCCAAATTGTTTTTTGTTCTTCCGGAAAATTTAGTTCCGTTAATCAACCTGGTGATTCCCGGATTTTTTACAATCTCGTAATCGGGGTTTGACGTAGCCATACTCAAAACTTTGTACGAATCTGATGGAGCACCGCCAATTCTTCTGGAATAAAAAATCCCTGCTTTATTAAAGAGTTCCGTTCCTTCTGTGAAAAAAGGCCTGAAATCCTCGAATTTAATATCAAACGGACTTAGATTCAATACGATATTATCAGATTGAACCTGGGCAAAATCAGGAATCAATGTAAGATCAAGTGTGAAACTTTCATTGATGCCATATTTGACATCCATGCCTCCACTTTTTAGATACTCGGTTATTTTTTTATCACCCACCGGAGAAACTTTTACCCCGCCGGAAACATAAGGGAAAAAAGACAATCTGACCGGAGGTATAATATTCTGTAAACCCACCCAGTTTCCCCATTTATTCATCGTCCCATCTACTTTTGGATCATCCGGACTCCAGGTGGAAATTTCATTATTCATTCTCCTGAACCGTGTGAATTGAATTCCCCAGGTTTGAAATAAATTTTTTGAAAAACGAATCGCACTAAAAGGAATTTTCATTTCCGCAACCCAGCAATCTTTTCTCAGACTTATTTTACTTTCCCAGACTGCATTCCAGGTTTCATCCGCCACCGTTGAAATCTTTTCATCTTCCTGAACGCCCGCTGCTGAAATTTTGAAGTTGAATGCATTTTGTTTGTCATTATACGTATCCAAACCCACACTAAAAAAATCTACATCTTTATCATCAATATTATCTCTTGCAGTTAATTGACGCTTTATGTTTTCAGCATTGTCATAGAGAAATGCGAGAATATATACCGCCGTATTATCATACGCAATTTTCACTTCTGTGCGATTTGATGCTTTTTCACCGAAAACAGGAGTGGAAGTTATGAAATCGGTGACCCATGGAATGCTTTGCCACACAACGTCGTCTGGATTACCATCAATTTTTACAGATTGATTTATTTTGATTGCTGAAATGGATTTTGATTGAGAATAAGATATTGATGAAATAAAAAAAAACAGAAGCGTACCAGGGAAAAGTTTACTCATAAATGTTAGTTGTATCCGTAAAGATAATTTTTTTATTTATAGAAAAAAATTACACTACGTGATATATGAAATTCAATTGTCAGCTCATTTCTAACCTTCTTTTTAATTCTTGTTTAACTAATAGCAGTTCTCTCCCTGTTTGACCACTAACCGACGAATTTTCCTGCGCCCGTCTCATCAGATAAGGAATAACATCTTGAATCGGCCCGAAAGGCAAATATTTGCTAACCTTGCATCCCGCTTTTGCCAGATTGAAAGTAATATTATCACTCATTCCATATAATTGTGAAAAATGAATACGTTCCTCATCAGCGTGCAACAAATATTTTTCCATTAATTGCGTAGCCAACAAATTGCTGTATTCGTTATGCGAACCAATAACAGCATGTATTTTATTATCAGGATTGATACAAAATTCAATTGCCGCATTGTATTCATCATCAGTTGCCTGTTTGTTCATGTTGATCGGTGACCGGTAATTTAACTCTTCAGCGCGGTTTCTTTCTTTCTCCATATATGCGCCTCTCACCAGTTTCATTGCAAGGATAAATTTATTTTGTTTTGCAAAAACACAACTGTCTTTTATAAACTGTAACCGGTCATGCCGATACAATTGAGCTGTATTATAAACAATCGCTTTACTTAAATTGAATTTCTGCATCATTTGTAAGGTTACTGCATCCACAGAATCCTGGATCCAGCTTTCTTCGGCATCTATCAAAACACTTACATTACTTTGAACCGCTATCTCACAGATTTTGTTTAAACGAGCAACAACCCTCTCCCACTCTTTCTTTTCATCGATACTCAATTTTCCCAATGGAATTATTCCACGAATTATATCATTGTGAACTGAAAGACTGTCTATTTTTTCTAACAATTCAAAGCGTGAAAACCCGGTTAGTTTTACACTCATAAAAGGAATATTTTTCTGAGTAGACGCGTAACGGATGACTTTTATAAATTCATCGGTTGCATGTTCAAAATTCTCTTCTCCCGCTTTGCCCTCTACGCCATAATCCAAGATTACCTGAACATTGAACCGCGATAACTTTTCTGCAACAGCCGATGTTTCTTCCAAAGTCTCGCCACCTACAAACTGGCTGAAAATCGTTTTTCTGATCAATCCTTTTACCGGTAAACCCAATTTTAATGCCAGCGGCGTCGCCCATAAACCCAATCTTACAAGCCATTTTTTTCCCATTGATTCAAAAAGGAATTTCGCACGTTTCAATTCTATCGTAGATTTATAAGCAAAGGCAGTTTTGGTGTCTTCAAAAGAAATATTCATAATCATTTTTAAAAAAAATCGAAATTCTGTTATCGGCAACGAATCTCCAAATAAATAATTCATCAATTAGATCATTCACGCATTGCCCTTTATCTTTGCGAAAAAATTTTTTATGCTCATTAAAAGACCTGCTGAAAGTTTGATTATAATGACAGAACTGGTGTTGCCTAATGATACTAATCTGTTTCAAAATTTGATGGGAGGACGACTAATGTATTGGATGGACATCGCAGCAGCACTTTCTGGTAGTAAACATTGTAGTGCTCCGGTGGTAACAGCTTCTGTTGATAATATTTCTTTTACGAATCCCATTAAATTGGGAAATGTGGTGCACATTGAAGCAAAAGTTACCCGTGCTTTCAACTCAAGTATGGAAGTGTATCTAAAAGTGTGGGGTGAGGATATTATTCAGCAATATAACTATAACAGTAATGAAGCGTATTATACTTTCGTCGCATTGGACCCAACCGGCAAACCAAGAACTGTTCCTCAGTTGGAACCTGAAACCGAAAGAGAAACCGAACTCTATGAAGGAGCATTGCGCCGCAGACAATTAAGATTAATCCTTGCCGGAAAAATGAAACCCGGAGATGCCTCGGAATTGAAAGCACTGTTTGTTTAGAATAATTGATCTGTTTATAATTCCATGAAAATACAGGTCGAATAGTTACGTCAATTCTCTTTTAAATATCTACCGGAATTCTGTAAAACATTTCTCCCAAAAATTTCGAAATGTAAGTTCAACTCATAAGTGCAACACGGAGTAATACCCGTTCGGGGCGAAGTGAAGCGAAGGCGTAGCCGAAGCGTAACGAAGCCCCGAACGGGAAGAGCTGAAAAACTACCTTTGTTATTGCAACATGACAAAGAAATATAATCAGCTCACCCTTGAGCAAAGGTACAAGATCGAAGCACTTAAAAATGCCGGAATGACCCAAATCCAAATCGCTTCAATTATTGATGTTCATCGCAGTACTATCTGTAGAGAATACAAACGCAATATTTGCAGCAGCGGCATCAACGCCTTTCGATATGTCGCCCGGAAGGCAGATGAAAAAACCAGGCAACGGCATAAGGCAAAGTTTAAAGAAGTTCGGTTTACCGATGAACTTAAACTGCAAGCAAAACAGTGGATGACAGACAAACGCTATAGTCCGGAATTGGTGGCCGCTCAATGGGTAAAAAACCAAACCAAAGGGGTCAGCCATGAAACGATCTACAAATTTATCTGGGAATCGAAACACAGTCAAAAAAGAAAAAATAAACCGTTTAAAAATCTTCATAAGCTCCTCAAACATCGTAAGCGTCGACGAAAACGGGGAAACTATAAAGATTCACGAGGCTTGATTGCAAACCGGGTATCCATTGATCAACGGCCTAAGATTGTCGAACAACGAAAGCGATTTGGTGATCTTGAAGTAGACCTTATCATGGGAAAGGCCCACAAATCAGCCCTCCTGGTTACCGTTGACAGAGCTACTTTAAAAACTACCATTGATAAACTTACAGGAAAAAATCCAAGCGTGATAGCACATATAATCATCAACACCTTCCGGACACTCCCCATAAAAACCATCACTTTTGATAACGACCCGGCCTTTGGTTTACATCAACTTATAGCTAAAGAACTTAAAGCCAATACTTATTTTACCAAACCTTATACTTCTCAGGATAAAGGAACCATTGAAAATAGAAATGGAGTTATACGAAGATTCTTTCCTAAAAAAACAGACTTTAATTCTGTGACTGTTGAAGAAGTTAAACGCGTTGAAAATGAAATAAATAACCGCCCAATCAGAAAATTTAAATACTTATCTGCTAATGAAGTATTTTCACAACTTAAAGGTAGCACTGTTGCACTTATCACTTGAACACAGCAAATA
>JBDTKF010000120.1:0-20352 GCA_039935455.1 Ginsengibacter sp. | reverse complement strand
TTACTGAATTATTCAAATAACCGATCACCCCTAATATGAGAATTTCCAGATGCGCCAAATTATTGTTGTTTTTGCTGCTTCCCTGTGTGGGGTTTTCCCAATTCAGAAAATATTCCAATGAATTTCTGAATATCGGCGCCGGTGCGCGTGGCCTTGGAATGGGAGCTGCAAACGCTGCCTCAGTTTCTGACGGAACAGCTGGTTATTGGAATCCCGCAGCCCTTGTCGGCGTGCAGGATTTTTCTACAGTCAATTTAATGCACGCAAGTTATTTTGATGACATTGGTAAATATGATTATGCCAGTTTTGCCATTCCTGAAAATGATAACAAAAGAGTTTTAGGTATTTCTGTTTTGCGTTTTGCTGTGGATGATATTCCGAATACGCTTTTTTTAGTGCAGCCTGATGGAAGTATCAATTACGGAAATATTACGACATTTTCTTCAGCTGATTATGCGTTTCTTTTTTCTTACGCACAGAAAATAAGAGACGACGATGATCTGAAAATGAGCTTTGGAGGAAATGCAAAAGTGATTTATCGCAAAGTTGGTCATTTTGCTACCGCCTGGGGTTTTGGAATTGATGCAGGATTTAAAATGCAGAAAAACAGATGGAGTCTGGGGATCGTAGCCAAAGACCTTACCACCACTTTCAATGCCTGGTCATTTCATTTTACTGATAAAGAAAAGGAAGTTCTTTATTTAACTGATAATGATATTCCGGTAAAATCAACTGAGCTAACTGCCCCACGGCTTACGATTGGAAATTCGTATAATTTTCGTTTGGGTTCTTCTGTAAATCTTTTAGCAGAAGCGGATTTTGATTTTACTTTTGATGGAAGAAGAAATACAGTAATCAGCAGTAATGCGATAAATGTTGATCCCCACGCGGGTCTCGAATTTGCTTTGAAAAATGTGTTTTTTGTTCGTGCAGGAATTTCAAATTTTCAACAGGCTTTGGCAGATGCAGACACGACCAATCAAAAAAAAGTTTGGATCTTTCAGCCAAGCCTCGGTGCTGGCTTCAAAATAAATAATGTAAGTATTGATTATGCATTTACGAACCTGGCAAATCAATCCAATCCTTTATACACCCATATTTTTTCATTAAAAATTGATTTAGGTAAAAGAGAGAGCCAATAATATCAACCTTCAACATGAAAAGATCAATCGTTATAGCTTTTACTTTTATTATTGGTATTGCCAATGCGCAAACGTATTCAAATAACTGGATTGATTACAACAAAACGTATTATAAGTTTAATGTGGGTTCAAACGGACTTTATCACATCTCTCAATCAATGTTAACCAGTTTGGGGCTGGCAAATATCCCAGCGGAGCAATTTCAACTATGGAGAAATGGTGAACAGGAACCAATTTATACAAGTGCTACATCCGGATCTTTGCCTGCAAATGGATTTATTGAATTTTGGGGAAAAATGAATAATGGGAAAATTGATACCAAATTATATTATTTGCCGGATTATCAACTTTCAGATCATTATAGTTTGCAAACAGATACAGTCGCCTATTTTTTAACGGTGAATCCTGCGGGTAATAACTTAAGATTTACAAATAACCCGAATAATGTTTCAGGCACAACTTTGAACCCGGAACCTTATTTCATGAATGTAAGAGGAAATTATTTCAATACCAAAATAAATCCCGGATATGCACAGTCTGCCGGAGTTTTTGTTTATTCATCTTCATATGATAAAGGCGAAGGATTCTCCAGCCGGGATGTGTATCCTTCCAGCCCTTTACCTGCAGGGTTCACTAATGCAAATGTGTATTCCGGAGGCCCGGGATTTTCATTAAAATATGCTGCGGCGGGCGCGGCCAATAATTCGCGCAATATAAATGTGAAGGTGTTTAATACTGTGGTGGATAATCAATCAATGCCTTATTTGAACTACCTAAAAAAAGAAGTAACCGATCTGCCAATTTCTTTGCTTACAGATCCAAATACAATTCAGATTTCTTTTGAAAACACTTCTTCTGTTACGACAGACAGAATGGTGGTTTCTTTTGATGAAATAACTTACCCAAGTAAATTTATTTTTAATAATCAACAGGATTATTATTTCCAATTGCCTGCTACAACAGCCGGTAATTATTTGGTAATTGACCAATTCAATTATGGAAATGCTGCGCCGGTTTTGTTTGATCTTACTTCTTACAAAAGATACGTTGGCGACATCAGTACACCGGGAAAGGTGAAATTTGTTCTGCCGCCTTCCTCTGCAACATCAAGGCAATTTCAATTGTGCAGTGAAGATCCGTCCTATGTCCAAAATGTAAGTCAAATCAAAAAGAGAAATTTCGTTAATTATGGGCTTACTGCAAACCAGGGGAGTTATTTGATTATATCGAATCCATTGCTTTATACGAGTTCCGCCGGACTTAACAATGTAGACCTTTATCAAAAATACCGGACCTCTGCTGAGGGCGGTGGCTTCCAGGTTAAAATAATTGATGTAAATGAACTCGTTGACCAATTTGCATATGGGATAAAAAAGCATCCATCCGCTATTAAAGATTTCATACAATACGCTAAAAATATTTTTTCGTCTGCACCGCAATATGTTTTTTTAATTGGAAAAGGCATTGATTATGATCAATACAGATTAAATGAAAATAGTCAGTATGCAGATAAGTTGAATCTGGTACCTACGTTTGGAGCTCCTGCTTCGGATGTTTTGTTGTCCTCGCCTTATGGCAGCATTGTTCCTAATGTCCCGATTGGAAGACTCTCCGCAGTTTCGGGAGATGAAGTAGGAAATTACCTGGCGAAAATCAAAGAGTATGAATTGGCTTATAAATCCACTACACAAACACTTTCCAATAAATTATGGATGAAGAAATCGGTGAATATTGTGGGAGGAAGAGATAGTTCGGATAATCAGCTTTTTGGGTATTATATGAATCTTTATAAAGACATTATTGAGGATACACTTTTTGGTGCCAGCGTAGAAACCTTCTCAAAATCATCAAGTGCTGCGGTGCAGTTAATTGCCGGAAAACGCATCACTGATTTATTCAATTCGGGTATTAGTGTGCTTGGTTATTTTGGTCATTCCTCTGCAACTGTTTTGGAATTTAATTTGAGCGACCCCAGTGAATATAGTAATGAAGGCCGCTATCCTTTTTTTATAGTAAGTGGTTGTACGGCAGGCAATAATTATATTTATGATACATTACGCATTCTTCAAAATTCTTTGTCGATTTCTGAGAATTTTGTTCTATCAAAACAGCGTGGCAGCATTGGATTTTTAGCCAGTTCACATCTCGGAATTCCCCCTTACCTGAATTTATATAATCAAAAGTTATATAATCAGTTGTCTAATCTGAACTATGGCGGTTCTATCGGTGATGATATGAAGAGTTCGATCAAAAGCCTTGGAGGCGATCAGCCGAGTATTTATAACTCTCCCACCTATTATTTTCAGAGAATCCATCTGGAAGAGCTGGCACTTCATGGAGATCCGGCTCTAAAGATAAATCCGCAGGCAAAACCGGATTATGTGATTGAAGATAAGGAAGTAAAAATCAGCCCACAGTTTATTTCCGTTTCGGAAGAAAATTTTAAAATGAATGCTACGATTTATAATCTTGGCAGGGCAATAAATGATTCTATCATTGTTGAAGTAAAAAGAACTTATCCAAATGGAAACGTAGCTGTTCTTTTGAGAAAAAAAATCAAAGCAATTTATTATTCTGATTCTATCAGTTTGACTATTCCGATTATTTCTACACGCGATAAAGGAACAAATAAAATCACAGTAACGATTGATACAGACAATGAAGTTGACGAATTATCAGAAAGCAATAACAGTGTAACCAAAGAATTTTTTATTTATGAAGATGAAGCGAAGCCTGTTTACCCGG
The DNA here is from genome assembly GCA_039935455.1 of Ginsengibacter sp. Classification (GTDB taxonomy): domain Bacteria; phylum Bacteroidota; class Bacteroidia; order Chitinophagales; family Chitinophagaceae; genus Ginsengibacter. The sequence continues at coordinate 16,465 of JBDTKF010000120.1, read as the reverse complement.
CTGATTATGCAATTGTAACTGTGGCCAATCAAAAATTATATGCATCCACTTCTAACGCGTTAAGCGATGCCAAAGATTATGTGATGGAAATGGATACAACCCAATTGTTTAATTCTCCATCTTTGATCACCCGTGTTGTTCATCAACCTGGCGGTGCTATTGAATTTGATCCGGGAATTTCTTATAAAGATAACGTCGTTTACTACTGGAGAGTTTCCTTGAAGCCCGCATCTGACGTGGCTTCTAATTATCGCTGGAACAATTCTTCCTTTATATATCTTGCGAATGGATCGGAAGGTTCTAACCAATCTCATTATTATCAACATTTGGCTTCTGATACACAAAGTATCAAATTAGATAGTGCGGATCGGGTATGGAATTTCTCTTCTATTTCGAATTTTATAGAAGTAAGGAACACAATTTTTCCTACAGGAGGTGCTACCGCATCAGATAGTTATGTTGGAGTGAATGGGTTTGAATTTTCGAAAGGAATCTGTAATCCGGCAAACAATATTATTTTCAACGTTTTGGATCCGATCACACTTAAGCCGTGGTACAATGTTCCGGGCGGTCCGGGATTAAATGGAAGTGAACCGGTATGTTCGGCCGACAGGTATGCAAATTTTGCATATAGTACTACCAATCAGGCCAGCCGTAGAGCTGCCATGCGATTCCTTGATTCGATTCCGGATAATTATATCGTCATGGTACGAAATATCACTGGTCCAAATGATGCTCAGAATATTTATGCAGATACCTGGGCATCTGATACGACTGCGTTTGGAAGTGGCAACTCATTGTATAACCGCTTGAAATCGCAGGGCTTTGTATTAATCGATTCTTTCAATAAGCCTCGTGCGTTTGCTTTTGTTTTCAAGAAAAATAATACGGACTTTACGCCGATGTTCAAGTTCACCAATGGTATTTCTGATCAGGTTGTTATTGACAAAAATTTCCTGACCCCGGATACTTTAGGTTATATTTCTTCGCCCAAATTTGGTCCGGCTTTGAAATGGAAAGAAATGCATTGGAGAGGCAAAAGCATGGAACCAAATTCGCCGGATAACCCAACAGTTATGGTTATTGGAATTGATTCTCTTGGAAATCGATCCACTCTTTTCAATGTAAATAAATCACAGCAGGATGTGGACATTTCGTCAATAAACGCGGTGAAGTACCCGTACATTCAATTGAAAATGCGAAATGTTGATAGCTTGAAATTTACACCTTACCAGCTTTCTTACTGGAGGTTGAATTATCAGATGCCACCTGAAGGCGCGCTTACTCCAAACTTATTTTTCTCCTCAAAGGATACTTTGAGCCAGGGAGAAGTTTTGCATTTCGGAATCGCGTTCAAAAATATCAGCATTCGTGCCTTTGATAGTGTAAAAATAAAATTAACGGTGATTGACAATAATAATGTGACCCATATTTTATCAGTTCCACGACAAAAACCATTGATAAGTGGGGATACAATTACTTTGAAGTATGATATTGACACTAAAAATTATTCTGGATTGAACACCATTTTTGTCAATTTCAATCCGGATAACGATCAGCCGGAACAATATCTTTTCAACAACTTTTTATACAAGAATTTCTTTGTTAAATCCGATCAATATAATCCAACGATGGATGTAACTTTTGATGGAGTTCATATCCTGAACAGAGACATCGTTTCGGCAAGGCCACACATTTTGATTAAGTTGAAAGATGAAAATAAATCGCTCGCTTTAAATGATACTTCGCTGCTGAAAGTACAAATACAATCGCCGGATGGTTCATTACGCACTTACCGTTTCGATAATGACACTTTGAGATTTACACCTGCAAATTTATCAACGGGTGAAAATACCGCATCGATCGATTTTAGCCCCGCTTTGAACGGAGAGGACGCAGAATACGAACTGATCGTTTCGGGGAAAGATGTTGCCGGCAACACTTCAGGGAATCTTGATTATCACATTGATTTCAGGGTAATCAGCAAACCGATGATTTCTAATCTGATGAATTATCCCAACCCTTTCACTACTTCCACCGCTTTTGTTTTTACAGTAACCGGTTCTGATATTCCTCAAAATATCAGGATTCAAATTCTAACGATTACAGGAAAAATTATCCGGGAAATTACGCAGGATGAATTGGGACCGTTGCATGTGGGCAGAAATATCACTGAGTTTAAATGGGATGGCTCCGATATGTATGGCCAAAAAGTAGCTAACGGCGTTTATTTGTACAGAGTGCTCACAAATCTCAATGGCAAATCGATGGATAAGTTTACAGATAAAAACGATAACTCAGATAAATATTTTACCAAAGGATATGGTAAGATGTATTTTATGAGATAAACTTCAGCCTAAAGTAGAAAATCTCAAAATTTCTTTGTTTACTGTAAGATATTTCTAACTTCGTTATCAATGAATGAAGAAATTAGTTTCGATGTGATTATCATCGGTGGTGGGCCTATTGGCCTTGCCTGCGGAATCTTGGCAGAAAAAGCAGGATTGAAATATTTGATTATTGAAAAAGGGGTATTGGTAAATTCAATTTATAATTACCCGGTCAACATGACTTTTTTTAGCACCAGCGAGCGATTAGAAATTGGGGATGTTCCTTTTGTAAACAATAAAAACAAACCTGCGCGGAGTGAAGCCCTGGAGTATTACAGAAGAATTGTAACTACGTTCGATCTGAACATTCATTTATTTGAAAAAGTAACTGATCTTCAGAAAACAGACTCAGGATTTAGGGTGAAAACTTCGAAGACCGAATATCAAACTTCTCATATTATTATTGCCACCGGATTTTATGATATTCCTTATTTGCTAAATGTTAAAGGTGAAAATTTGCCAAAAGTGAAACATTATTATGATGACCCTCATTTTTATGCGTTTCAAAATGTGTTGGTGGTTGGTGCAGCCAATTCTGCTATTGATGCAGCATTGGAGACATGGCGCAAAGGAGCAAATGTAACCATGATAGTTAGGGGCGATAAGATCAGCGACCGGGTAAAATATTGGGTGAAACCGGATATAGAAAATCGCATCAAAGAAGGTGCTATAAAAGCTTATTTCAATGCTGGGCTAAAAGAAATAAGAGAACATGAGGTTGATTTGAAAACCGCTGATGGCATTATCACGATAAAAAATGATTGGGTTTTGGCCATGACAGGCTATCAACCAAATATTCAATTTCTGCGAGATGCAGGAATTCGGCTTTCGGAAGATGATGTTTGTAAACCAGACTATGATGAAGAGAATTATGAAACAAATGTGAAAGGGATTTACCTCGCTGGCGTAATCTGTGGAGGCATGAATACACACCGGCTTTTCATCGAAAACTCCCGGGAACATGCTGTGAAAATTATTGATGATATCGTAAAAAAGATACCCAAATAATTACCGCATTCTTTACCTGGAAATAATTTTACTATAATATTTGATTACTTAGCAGAGAAATCATCACTCGGATTATGATGCCTGGGTAATTGTACACATCCAATAGTAAAATGTATAAAGAAAATATTTTTACTCCAGTTCTTCATCGCTAAAAGACTGAGAACTCAGATTGATCATGCTTCCCATGAGATCTTTAAATTCTATTTTACCTTCCAGAACTTTTTTACTAATCAAAGAAAAGGTAGATAGCCCGTGTAACAAAAACTCCATAAATAGTGCGATCTCTTTGGTATTTGCATTAGGAAATTGTTTTTTGACAATTCCAAAAAGGCCGTCTACTTTATACAATAATTGAATCTTTTCTTCATCTTTTAAATCGAATGAGATATTAAGCTGGTTCCCTGAATCAAACCATTGAATGATGGATTTATAAGGATTTTCTTCGACAACCGATTCTCTTGTTTTTCTTTTTTTGTAAGTCTCCGGATTAGGGAAGTATTTTACGAATTGTGTACGAAGTGCTTTTTGTAATAAATTATAAGCTACCTGGTATGGACCTTCCTGTTCTCCTTCATACACCAATTCAATTTTCCCAGTGATGGAAGGAATAATGCCGGTAAGATCACTTATCCAGATTTGTGTTTCTTTTTCTTTGTTTCTAATTGCGCGCCTTTCAGCCGCACTAACTGCATTTTCGTATGCCGAGATGGTAAGTCTTGCAGAAACACCGCTCTTCTTATCAACAAATTCACTCGCACGTGCTTCAAAAGAAACCTGTTCAATCAAACGTTTAACCAGGTCGCTCACATGAACTTTTTTCAATTGATCAGCATGAACAGAGGCTTCCTGCTCTGTGATAAATAAAGAATTTTCTATTGTTGTGGGATAATGTGTAAGAATCTGGCTTTCAATTCGGTCTTTCAACGGCGTTACTATTGCTCCACGATTGGTATAATCTTCAGGATTTGCAGTAAACACAAACATGATATCCAGTGGCAATCTTAATTTAAAACCCCTGATCTGCAGATCGCCTTCTTCTAAAATATTGAACAGAGACACCTGGATGCGTGCCTGCAGATCGGGTAGTTCATTGATCACAAAAATACCCCGGTTGCTTCGCGGAATAATTCCATAATGGATCACTTTTTCATCTGCATAACTGAGTTTTAGATTCGCTGCTTTTATTGGATCAATATCGCCGATCAGGTCAGCAACACTTACATCGGGGGTTGCTAATTTTTCACCGTATCTGTCTTTTCGATGCAGCCAGGAGATCGGCGTATCATCGCCTTTTTCTTGAACAAGATCTCTTGCATATTTACTCAAAGGCTTGAAAGGATCATCGTTCACTTCGCTTCCTTCAATTATCGGAATATACTCATCCAGCAGGTCAACCATCTGGCGGGCCATCCGTGTTTTTGCTTGTCCGCGAAGTCCTAAAAAAAGAATATTATGACGTGATAATAATGCTCTTTCCGTATCAGGGATCACTGAATCTTCATAACCGATTATTCCAGGGAATGTGATTTCCTTCTTACCGATTTTTTTAATAAGATTGTCCCGAAGCTCTTCTTTGATGGATTTGGGTTTGTAATTATTTTCTTTTAATTCGCCTAAAGTTTTTATGTTCAGTATGTTCATTTTTGTTTTCTTATTTTTCTCTCTTATTTGCATTTGCTGCACATCGCTATAATCAGTAAAAGATAATTATTTTTTTTCAAATAAATGTTTTGATCTCCTCTTTGGTTCAGCTATTTATTTTCAATAAACCGTTTTTCGTTTTCCGCTTTCAAAATCTTTGAAAATAAATGCACCCAACTTGTCTAAAGAAGCAAAGAAAGCCTTTCCGTTATTAGTTTCAGTAAATTCAGTAACGAATCTTTGCAAATAGGGATCGCTCGCAATCATAAAAGTAGTGATGGGAATTTTTAATTTTTTACATTGGGCCGCAAGATTCAGGCAACGGTTAAGTATTCTTCTGTCAACTCCGAAACTGTTTTTATAGTATCGCTTTCCAATTTTCAGACAAGTGGGTTTTCCGTCCGTGATCATGAAAATTTGTTTGTTTTGATTTTTTCTTCTTCGCAGAATATCCATGGCCAGTTCAAGCCCGGCGACCGTATTAGTATGATAAGGCCCCACTTGCAAATAAGGTAGATCTTTAATTTCTACAGTCCAGGCATCGTTTCCAAAAACGACAATATCGATGGTATCCTTCGGATATTTTGTTGTAATCAACTCGCTCAAAGCCATTGCCACTTTTTTTGCCGGTGTAATTCTATCTTCTCCATACAGGATCATGCTGTGTGAAATATCGATCATCAAAACCGTTGAAGTTTGTGCTTTAAAATCTGTTTCACGGATTTCCAGATCATCTTCCTGCATCATAAAACTTTCTGTTCCATGATTAATTTGTGCATTGCGGATAGATTCAGTGAAATCTATTTGCTCCAAAGTATCACCAAATTGAAACGGCCTTGTTTCGGGATTGATCTCATCCCCGTTTCCGGGTTTGAACGTATTGTGATTTCCGGTTTTAGATTTCTTAAGTTTCCCAAAGATTTCTTCTAAACTACGTTTGCGAATTCCTTGTTCGGTTTTCGGAGTAATTTTTATTTCCCCTTTCTGTTTATTTTCATCAATATATCCTTTGTCTTTCAGATCTTCAATAAAATCGCCCATCCCATACTCGTTATTGGTAAGATTATATTCTTTATCGAGTTCTGTAAGCCAGCTCAATGCCTCGCCAACATCGCCGCTGGTATAAGTGAGCAATTGCATAAAAATATCCAAAAGGTTTTGAAAGGGAGTTTTATTATTTTCTTTTGGGTCAAATTTTGAAAAATGATGGAGTCGCATTGATTGAATTATTTGTGACTAAATAGAAATCTATATTATTTCTTCGTTTACTATCTGATTACTTTTTATTCCGACAGATGCAATTTACTTCACAAAGATTTTGCCTGATAATCCTGCGTGTTAAAAAAGAATATCCCGGTTCGTTGGAGAACCGGGATACTCAATAAAATTATTATTTTAAAACGATTTATTGCGTTTTGTCGTGCACCTGTGTATCCCTGGACAATGACGGAATGGTATTCGTCACAGGCTTCGTAGTTTCAGGTGAAACTACTTGTTCGGGTTTAGTAAAATATTGCTCCATACTATGAAGCCCTTGCAACAATTGCTGTACAATTTGATTATCGTAAGCTAAAAATTGCTGTCTGTTCTCATTCAAACTATTGTAATACATAATTTGCTGTTCCAGATCTGTACGTAAGGCGTTGGATATTTTATTTGCTAAAACCGTATCACCCGATTTGTAAGTTGCTATCAAAAACTGATAAGAGATCTGATTTTGTTGCTGCCGGCGCGAAGCCATTCCGTAAGGGAAATTTTGTTGCAACAAGTTCTTATCGGATCTTTCCAGCAAATCTCTTGCCTCCTTCAATTTCCCTTTTTCCGCAAGTTCGTTTGCAACCTGTGAATATTGCATCCGCAATGTGTTTAGATGACGACGGTTTTCTTCATCAAAATAAACACCCGGAACATTGGCATTTCCGAAAGCAAATTTTTTCATCATGATGTTATATGCCCAGTCCTCATTTACATTGGCATTTTTTACAGGAACAAGGCGGTAAGTAAGTCCATCTGCGCGCAGATATTGTTGAAATCCAAGATCCGCGTATGGAGAGGTAAAGTAAATTGGCCGCTTCCAATTATTGGCCGCAATGATATTGAGAATTGCGCTTTCATTTTTCATCAATGCATTTTTTGGGATTGTGAAGTTGATTTCGCTCAAAACAGAATCATTTGCATTTACAGTTCCATTCTTTCTAACCAGATTTGTATCTACCGGAATTTTCAAATTCTTTGTGGGAAAAATATTCAGAAAATCAGAACCGTTTTGATACATTCTTGTCGGATCATCACTGCCCGCATAATCTTTCATCATCGAATAAAGATCCATGGGTTTTGTTTGATCTACTTTTGCGCCTGGCAGATCCGGAAAATAATAAACGGCGTCCCGGTTACTTCCTATTATCTGGTCTGGAGTCCAAATAACCGGTATCGGTGCACTTTTGTTAATCGCATAACGTAACTGGTTGATATACCAATCTGTACCGAGTAAGCTTGAATTAATTACCCGTACATCTCTTCTGATTCCAAGTACTTCCTGGTCATACCAAAGTGGATAAGTGTCATTATCGCCAAAAGTGATCAGAATGGCATTTGGAGCACAGCTTTGTAAATAATCTATTGCTATATCTCTTGCCAAAACTTTCTGACTTCTGTCATGATCATCCCATTCCTGGCTAGCCATCAATATAGGAACAGCCACCAGGCATAAACCACCTGCAACATAATTGGCTGTTTTGCTATTCATGTATTTTTCGAATAATTCTTTGACGTACATGACGCCCAGTCCAATCCATATTGCAAAGGCATAAAAGGATCCCACATACGCATAATCCCTTTCCCTGGGCTGGTTTCCCGCCTGGTTCAGGTAAAATACAATGGCAATTCCCGTAAAAAAGAATAACAATCCAACTATTAGTGTATCGCCTTTGTCTTTTTTATATTGATAGATCAGACCGAGTATTCCCAGAATTAAAGGCAAACCAAATAATTTGTTGTTGGCTTTATTATGTTTCAGGGTATCGGGCATTTTACTTTGATCGCCTAAGCGGGCTGTATCCCAAAAGGAAACTCCGGTGAGCCAGTTCCCATCCCGCACATTACCCATATCTATTCCCTGTAAATCATTTTGCTTTCCGGCAAAATTCCACATAAAATAACGTAAATACATCCAGTTAAACTGGTATGCAAAGAAGAAACTAATATTATCGCCCATGGTAGGTTTTGAATAATATTTTCCGGTTTTCGGATCTTTTCCTATTCCTGCAAAGTTTGCGTAATAATCGGCATGCCCCTGGTCGTTGCTGTTATCCCACATTCTCGGAAAAAAGTGAAGATCTGCAGGGTCATAAACAGTTACAATCTTCTTTCCCTTCTTTTCATATTTACTTGTTCCTTTCACATAAGTATCTTCATACTTCTGATCGGTAGGTTCATCTGTAAAATCCTGGCCTTTCAATATTGGCCAATCTCCATATTGTTCGCGACTCAGGTATCCGACAAGACTCACTGGATTATCCACATTGAACATGTCGATTGCAGGATCGGCATTGGAACGGATCAGTGTTGTGAAATAAGTGGAAAACCCGAGTATAACAAACGAAAAACTCCACATGGCAAGCCTTAAAAAATTCCAGTTCTTTTTCTTCGCCAACCTCAACATGAGATAGATAACAATGGCCAATAAAATGAAGAAAGAAGTAAAACCAGTAAAGAAAGGAGCGCCAAAACTATTGGTGAATAACACGTCAAAATCGCCAGCCAGTTTAATGGTCCATTGAACCATTGGAACCTGTACGATCCCTGTAACAACACAGGCGATGATAAATGCCCAAAAAGTACCCCATTTGGTAACATTATATCGTTTGAAATAATAGATCATTACGATAGCAGGAATCGTAAGAATACATAATAAATGTACGCCTACTGATAAACCAATCAGATAAAAAATCAATATCAGCCATTTATCCGCAGGTGTAAAGTTTCCTTTTACCCCCTTCAGTTTTTCCTGGGTAACCGCGTGTTCCCATTTAAGTGCCGCCCAAAAAACGATTGCTGTAAAAAAAGAGGAGCTGGCATACACTTCGCTTTCTACGGCACTATACCAGAAAGAATCGCTGAAAGTATAGGCTAATGCGCCAACTACTCCGGCAGCCATTATTGTAAAAATCTGGTTGTTACTAAGCGGAGTCACCCGGTCTTTCTCATAAATCTTACGGGAAAAGTGGGTAATACTCCAGAATAGAAATAAAATAGTAAAGCCACTCATCAGCGCGCTCATACTATTTAGCGCAAGAATTGCATCATTCGGATTTGTAAAAGGAGCCATAAAAATTCTGCCTAACAGAATAAACAAAGGAGCTCCTGGTGGATGTGGAACCTGTAGTTTGTAAGCACTGGAAGCAAATTCACCGCAATCCCAAAAACTGCCGGTTGCTTCCATTGTAGATAAATAAACGAAACAGGCAACTATAAAAATTGTCCATCCGGTTATGTTGTTGGTGCGTTTATAGCTCATATTTTGGATTTAACGAAACAAGGGACAAATATAAAGCTATGATCATTACAATTTGATGGAGTCGTTTTTTTTTATAAAAAGGATTGTTAATTTGAAGAAATTGATTTGTTTAACTGACAACAAAATAATTGGGAAAAAATATGCTTTTATTTCTATACTAAAATACATTGATTCGTTTTTTTAATTTAGATTTTATTTCTGCCTGCTCTTCATCTAATTTTGCCATTTGTTTTTATCGGTGATATAAACTTTAGGAATCTCAAACTTCTACCATTTATTAAAATCTGTTTCAAACTTCATTGAAAAAAGCATTTCTTCAACTTCATTTTGCTGTCATACTTGCCGGGTTTACCGCTATTTTAGGAAAACTGATTACATTGAATGAGGGCCTACTAACCGCTTACCGGATGTTTCTGAGTGCCCTGATTCTAGGGATAATTTTGTTTTTTAGGAAAGAATTAAGGAAGTTATCTTTAAAAAATATGATGAGGCTGTTTGGCATCGGAAGTATTATAGCCTTACACTGGGTTAGTTTTTATGGAAGTATCAAATATTCCAACGTGTCCGTTTCGGTTACCTGTCTGTCTGCAATTGGATTCTTTACTTCCTTGTTTGAGCCACTTATCATGAGAAGAAGAGTTGATTTTGTAGAGGTATTGCTTGGAATATTGGCAATTGCCGGAGTTTATCTGATCTTTAATTTTTATCCTGAATATAAGACTGGGATTATTTTCGGAATTATATCCGCCATGCTTGCATCCCTATTTCCTATTATTAATAAAAAAATACTAAACAATTTTACGCCCAACACGGTAACAGTTTATGAGATGACCGGTGGGTTTATCGCACTTTGTTTTATTTTACCGGTTTACTTTCAATTTTTTCCTGCTCATTATTTTGTACCTACTTCTTCGGATTGGTTGTGGCTATTAATTCTTTCTGGCATTTGTACTGTCTATGCTTTCAATCTGAGTTTACATGCTTTGAAACACATTTCGGCATTTACAACGAATCTGACTTATAATTTTGAGCCGGTTTATTCTATTATTTTGGCTTTTATTATTTTCAAAGAGAACAAATTTTTAGGATCCGGATTTTATTTAGGATTTGCTTTAATCTTGTTGGCAGTTTCTCTACAAATGATGAGAGTTTATCGTGAAAAGAAAAAAGAGAGGTTGAGTTAATAGAAGAAACAAAATGGGAATTCGAATTATTTGTGCGTTTACTGAATGCGACGATTTATAAATAAATGATCTCAAAAGAAACCTTTGCAAAAGCTTCAAACATTCGGGTTACACCGCAATATTTTTCTTGCGAAAGTGTCACAGCTTTCAATACTTTATCTTCGTCTTCTTTGCTTACTTTGATTGAATAATAGATTGAAACAGCTTCGTAAATTTTTGGTTCCGTTTCTGATAGGCGGCCTTCCACTTTTATTGAAAGCTCAGAAAAACTTACCCGCATCTTGTTCAAAATATTTACTACATCCAGTCCGGTACACCCGGCCAATGAAACCAGCATCAGAGCTTTAGGTCTTGTGCCTATGTTTTTCCCCTGGTTGTCTATGTCCGTATCTATTTCTATTTGGTGCCCATTTACTTCTGCAGTGAAATTCATTCCACCTTTGAATGTCGCTTTGATCGTACTTACTGCCATTTGTTTATTTTAAATCGGAGAGAACGGTACAAATTTACTTATTCAGGAATGAATTAACTCCGTTCGATATTTGTTGAGCACTCATCGCGCCGGATTGACGCCACAAAATTTTACCTTCCTTAAAGAGGATTAAGGTAGGAACGCCTTGTATGTTGTATTGCTGCGCTGCTTTTTGATTTTTGTCGATATCAATTTTTACAACACGTAATTTACCCGAATTATTTTGAGCAAATCGTTTCAATTCCGGAGCCATCGTTTTGCACGGACCACACCAAGTCGCATGAAAATCAACCAGCACAGGTTGTTTGTTATTTATTAAATCACCGAAAGTTTCCATATTATATTTGGTATCATAAATGATGCCTGTTATCACCAAAATTAAGATAAATTTGAAGTGGATTGTAAGATAAAATTTTGTCTATTGCTTTGATAATGGAAATGCTTCAATTTTTATTTTTCAGATAAACATTTCTTCGTTACCTTTGCCGTCCGAAAAAAAGAACACTATGGCTAGAGTATGTCAGGTAACAGGAAAAAGGCCGATCACGGGTAATACTGTTTCACATTCAAATATAAAAACCCGCAGAAGATTTTTACCTAATCTTCAGAAAAAGAGGTATTTTCTGGCAGAAGAAGATAAATGGATTACTTTGAAATTATCTTCTGAAGCGATCCGTACGATTAATAAAAACGGGCTTTATATTGTTGTAAAAGAAATGAGGTTAAAGGGAGTCAAAATATAAAGGTTCTTGGTCACCCACATTAGCTAATTTTCACATTATCAAATTAAATCAATGGCAAAGAATAGAAACAGGGTTCAGGTAATTTTGGAATGTACGGAACATAAAGCATCCGGCCTACCGGGGACAAGCCGTTACATTACTAAGAAAAATAAAAAGAATACTCCTGAACGTTTGGAATTGAAGAAATACAATTCAATCTTGAAAAAGGTAACCGTTCATAAAGAAATTAAATAGATTACTCATTTGAGATTGATTCAGAGCTTTCTTAAATTGCTTTGATATTCAAATTCAAATATTCAAACTAATAAAATGGCAAAGTCAGCAAAAACAGCGATAAAAACCAAAGACCAGAAAGCAGCATCAGATGCAAAAAACTGGACTAAGGTTGTCCGTGCAATCAGAAGCCCAAAATCAGGCTCTTACACTTTCAAAGAATCCATCGTTCATAAAGATAAGATCAAGGAACATTTGGAAGGTTAATTTACACGCACAAATTTTTTAATAAAGCTATCCTGCAATATTGCGGATAGCTTTATTTATTTTTACCCTAATTATTTTTAAAATGGGAATCTTTAATAAAATTTTTGGAAGAAAAGAACAGAAAGAATCACTTGATCAGGGATTGCAAAAAACCAAAGAAGGTTTTTTTGATAAGATCACCAAAGCAATTGCAGGAAAAAGTACGGTAGATGAAGTTGTGCTGGATGAACTGGAAAATGCACTTGTAAGCGCTGATGTTGGGGTAGATACAACTGTGAAAATTATCGATGCAATCGAGAAAAGAGTGGCAAAAGAAAAATATGTAAATACCAATGAATTGAACAGTATTTTGAAAGAAGAAATTCAATCTATTTTGGTAGATGCTCCACAAGATACTTCTTACATAAACTATGAGCTACCTTCGGGCCACAAACCGCACGTAATCCTGGTTGTAGGCGTAAATGGGGTTGGCAAAACTACGACGATTGGAAAGTTGGCGCATAATTTTTCCCTGGCGGGAAAGTCAGTTCTGCTGGGAGCAGCAGATACTTTTCGCGCAGCGGCAGTTGACCAGTTAAATATCTGGAGCGAAAGAACAAATGTACCGATTGTGAAACATGAAATGGGCTCTGACCCAAGTGCGGTTGCTTTTGATGCGGTTAAAAGCGGAGTTGCCAGAGATGTTGATGTAATCATTATTGATACGGCAGGAAGGCTGCATAACAAAATTCATTTGATGGACGAGTTGAATAAAATCAAAAGATCGGTGAATAAGGCCTTACCAAATGCGCCCCATGAAGTGATGCTTGTTTTAGATGGAAGCACCGGCCAGAATGCCTTGGAACAGGCAAAACACTTTACAGCCGCCACAGAGGTTTCTGCGCTCACTATCACAAAATTAGATGGTACAGCAAAGGGTGGCGTGGTTTTGGCTATTGCTGATCAGTTCAAAATCCCTGTGAAATTTATTGGAGTAGGCGAAAAAGCAACAGATCTTTTGGTTTTCAATAAAACAGATTTTGTTGATAGTTTATTTGGGGGTGTAAAATGATTCGCATAATTTGATTGCTGTTTGATTCTTCATTAGCAATTTTCTCTTCGTGAAAATTGGTCTAAGTTTTTTATTTAAATCTTTTTGTAAAAATACAAATAGTACTTATTTCTTCGTCTACTGTTTTTTTATCATTACTGGTCAATCATACTCCTTTGAAATCTTTATGATTAATGGCGGCAAAAAATAAAGAATGAAAACAAAAATTAAAGAAGATAAAGTCAATATCATTACACTTGGTTGTAGCAAAAATTTGGTGGACAGTGAAGTGTTGAGTGGACAATTAGCTGCCGCTGATATTCATGTTTCGCACGAAAGTAAAAGGTCTGATCATAATATAGTTGTCATAAATACCTGCGGGTTTATTGACCTTGCAAAAGAGGAAAGTATTAATACGATTTTAGAACAGGTGGAACTGAAAAAGCGAGGAAAGCTTGATAAAGTCTATGTTACAGGCTGTCTGAGTGAACGGTATAAACAAAATCTTGAAAAAGAAATTCCTGAAGTTGATGCGTATTTTGGCACGATGGAATTGCCTTTTTTATTAAGAAAATTCAATGTTGATTATAAAAAGGAACTGGTAGGTGAAAGATTGTTGAGCACGCCAGGTCATTATGCATACCTCAAAATAAGTGAAGGTTGTAATCGTACTTGTTCTTTTTGTGCTATTCCGCTTATGCGCGGAAAACACATTAGCAGGTCGATAGAATCCCTGGTTGCGGAGGCAGAAAAGTTGGTGTCGCGCGGCGTAAAAGAAATCATGCTGATCGCCCAGGAACTTACTTATTACGGACTGGATATTTATAAAAAAAGAGAATTACCAAGGCTACTTCATGCGCTGGCCGATATTCCCGGACTGGAATGGATACGATTACATTACGCATATCCCTCAAAGTTCCCGATGGAAATTATTGATGCGATGAGAGAACGGGAAAATATCTGTAACTATCTGGACATGCCGTTGCAACATGCAAGTAACCGGATATTGAAGTCTATGAAGAGGCAAATTACCAGGGAAGAAATGGAAGATATTATTGGAGAAATAAAAAATAAAATTCCCGGGATCTGCCTTAGAACCACGCTGATTGCAGGTTTCCCCGGAGAAACTCAGGAAGATGTTGAAGAACTAAAAACTTTTTTACAAAAAATGGAGTTCGATCGTGTAGGAATTTTTACCTATTCGCATGAAGAAAATACCGCTGCGTATGCTTTGAAAAATGATGTTCCGGAGAAAGAAAAAGAGCGACGTGCACAGGAAGTAATGGATGTTCAACAGGAAATTTCTTACCGGAAAAATGAAGAGAAAGTCGGGAAAATATTCAAAGTACTTGTTGATAAAAAAGAAGCTGGAAGATATTTCGGGCGTACCGAATTTGACAGTGTAGAAGTAGATAATGAAGTAATTATCGACTATGATAAAAAAATAACGATCGGAGATTTTGTAAATGTGAAAATCACTAAAGCTTTTGATTATGATTTGGAGGGAACAGTAGTGTGATTTACATTTTATGTTTCTTTCTCAAATCACTTCTTAATTGATGCAAGGCTTCACTGATTCCAACTTTATAGGTATGTGGATTGTTGAATCGCTTATGTTCTTCAGGCAATTGTTGCAATCTTTTTTGAACAAAATCAGCAACGTCTTTTGGCTCATAATCTTCTAGTAACGATTCACCGTTTTCCATCACTTTATTCAATAATGGAGTTGCCATTTTGATATCAAGCGGCATACTTTTATCGGTATCATATGGATGGATCATTTTTGCCGGGACCGGGTCGTTTGAAAGACCGATGGCATCGGCCAGGAAATTGGTTGATTCGTCCATGTAACGATACACCTGCTTGATTCCCGGAAGTGTTACCTTCTGAATATTTTCTGATAATTTTAGTTTGGGCTCCCCATTTATTTCACATAATTTATAAACGCCATCAAGCGCCGCGTCAGGTTGTCCTGTCGCCAAACTGGTGCCGACACCAAAGGAATCAATCGGCGCTTTTTGCTCCAACAAACTTTTTATCAAATATTCGTCCAGCTGATTAGAAACAATAATTTCCACACTTTCTAAACCGGCGTCATCGAGCAACCTACGAGCTTTTTTGGAAAGATAGGCAAGGTCACCGCTATCAAGACGGATTCCTTTTAGTTGCAGACCTTTTTGTTGCATTTCTTTTGCAACGATTATTGCATTGGGGATACCACTTTTCAAGGTGTTGTAGGTATCCACCAGCAATGTGCAATTATCAGGTTCTGCTTCTGAAAATCTCCTGAAAGCAGTCAATTCGTTTTCCTGGCTTTGAATAAATGAATGAGCCATCGTTCCAACTGCTTTTAAGCCATATCTTTTTGAAGCAAACATATTTGAAGTGCTGTTGAAGCCTCCGGCTATTGAAGCCCGGCTGGCCGAAATTCCTCCCAGCGCCTGGGCTCTTCTAAGCCCGAATTCACTTAAGTATTTTTCTCCTGCGGCGTAACGTATTCGCGCAGCTTTTGTGGCGATCAGTGATTGGAAATTAAGATAATTTAATAATAGTGTTTCTATCAATTGCACTTCTGCAAGTCCTCCCTGTACTGTTAACAAAGGCTCCAGCGGAAAAGCAATTTCTCCTTCCTTCATCGAACGTACAGTTCCTTTGAAACGAAATGCTTCCAGCCATGATAAGAAATTTGAATTAAAACCTTGTTTATGTAACCAGTCAATTTCATTGGAATTGAAATGAAGCGTTTGAATTACCGGTAATAATTCTCCAAGGCCGCAAAAAATTATGTAGCCTCCGCCAAATGGTAATTTTCGGAAAAAATAATCGAAACAGGTCGGTACATCCTGCCTCTTTTCTTTAAAATAAGCTTCGGCCATAGCCAGTTCATACATGTCTGTATAAAGCCCGGAATTGGTGTTAAACACAAAATCATTTTGGTCAGCCATTATGCAATTTTTAAATTATTATTTTTCCAGGTTGAAATGTTCTTCTGCCATTTTCC
>JBDTKF010000119.1:0-28949 GCA_039935455.1 Ginsengibacter sp. | reverse complement strand
CAAGGCGTTTCCACATTATCTCTGAAATGTGCAACAGCCCTTGTTTGCCTGGTAAAAATTCAACAAACGCTCCAAATTCTTTAATTCCTTTCACGGTTCCCTCGAACACATCACCGATTTCAGGAACAGATACGATACTTTTTACCCACGAAACTGCCTGATCTAAACTTTCTTTATTTGCAGAAAAAATACTTACTTCTCCGGTTTTCCCTACTTCCGTAATATTAATGGTTGCGCCGGTAGTTTTTTGTATTTCCTGAATAATTTTTCCACCCGGTCCGATTACAGCTCCGATAAATTCAGAATCAATAATCAGTTTTTCCATTCTGGGTGCCTGTGGTTTTACATCCGCATTATGTTCAGGAATGCATTTGTACATTGCGTCCAGAATATGCATTCTGCCTTTCTTTGCCTGATCAAGAGCCTGTCTCATTACATCCATGCTCAGGCCATCAACCTTTATATCCATTTGTACCCCACAAATTCCGTCTCTTGTTCCGGTCACTTTGAAATCCATATCGCCGAGATGATCTTCATCACCAAGGATGTCCGAAAGAATGGCAAATTCTTCGCCCTTCGAAATTAATCCCATAGCAATTCCGCCAACATGTTTTTTAAACGGCACACCGGCATCCATCAAAGCCAAAGAACCCGCACAAACAGTAGCCATTGAAGATGATCCGTTGCTTTCCAAAATATCACTTACCAACCGAACCGTATATGGATAATCATTGCCCGGCATAATCTGTTTTAGAGAACGCATTGCCAGGTTACCATGACCTATTTCTCTACGTCCAACACCCCGCATCATTTTTACTTCACCAGTAGAAAAAGGAGGAAAATTATAATGCAATATGAATTTAGTATAGTTGCTGGTTGCAGCACTTTCAACCAATAATTCGTCAAGGGGTGTTCCCAAAGTTACGGTACTCAATGATTGGGTTTCACCACGGGTGAATAATGAGGATCCGTGTGGTGATGGAAGAATGCTCACTTCCATAGTTAGTGGCCTGATTTCTTCAAGTCCGCGTCCATCAAGTCGTTTACGATCTTTTAGAATCATATCGCGGACCACATGATATTCTAATTCATCAAAATAATGACCAATCAGGGATTTATCTTCATCCGGTAATTCTTCACCAAGATGTTCTTTTGTTTCTTCTAATAATTTATTGAAACTATCTTGTCTTTCATGTTTTGCAGAAGCGGTAGAAGAAATTGCATACATTTTATCTTTTGCAAATGCAATTATCTGATCATTGAGTGCTTCGTTTCTATACGGTTTTGTATAATCGCGTTTAGGTTTCGCACCAGCTTTATCTCTCAACTGTTCCTGTGCTTTTACCTGTATTTTGATTGCTTCATGCGCCAATTCTATAGCTTTTACCAAATCCTCTTCCTGACATTCTTTTCCTTCACCTTCCACCATCATTATATTCTTGTCAGTCGCTGCAATCAAAAATTCCAGATCCGCTTCTTCTAATTGAGAGCGGGTCGGATTTACAACAAATTCACCATTTACTTTTCCTACTCTCACTTCAGAAATAATTTCCTGAATCGGAATATCAGAAACAGCTAATGCTGCTGAAGCTGCAAGACATGCCATAGCATCAGGCATCACTTCAGGATCACTTGAAACAAGTGAAACCAAAACCTGGACATCACATAAATAATCATCCGGAAATAATGGGCGGAGGGCCCGGTCAATCAGCCTTGAAGTCAGGACTTCATAATCATTTAATCTCGCTTCTCTTTTAAAAAAAGAGCCTGGAATTCTTCCGGCAGATGCAAACTTTTCCTGGTAATCAACGATTAACGGAAAGAAAGACTGGCCTACTTTCGGTTCGCGGTTTGCTACGACGGTTGCCAAAATCATACATTTCCCCAAGCTTACCGTAACAGCACCGTCGGCCTGACGCGCCATCTTACCGGTTTCTATTGTAACCATGCGGCCATCGCCAATATCGAAAGTTACATTTATCGGATTCGGAGTGTTCATTATACGTTTTAATTAGTTTATAAAAAAAATATTCCCAACCGTATTATTCAGTTGGGAATAGCTAACGATATCATTTAGTGATAAAATTATTTACGAAGTCCTAACTTTTCAATTAAACCACGATAACCGGTTAAATTATGCTTGTTCAAATAAGCCAATAAACTTTTTCTTTTACCTACCATCTGCATTAATCCACGTTGTGTACTAAAATCCTTTTTATTGGTACTCAAATGGCCTGAAATATGATTTATTTTCTGAGTTAAAATTGCAACCTGCGCTTCAATGGAACCTGTGTTTTTCACATCGCCACCAAAATCTGAAAAGTATTTTGCTTTTTTTTCTGAAGTTAAATAAGACATCTTTTTGGAATAATTTTAATAATTGGCTGCAAATGTAGGATTATATTTTGATTTTAATAGAAAATGGTTCCTTATTTTTTTGAAAATATTGGCTATTGCACTTCAAAATTAGCCTACCTGTCTACGTCTCATTGATTTAATGTTCAACGCATAAAGCGCAATGAAAATAAGTCCGAAAAAATTTGGAAATGAAGTAGCGCCAACTGCTATCATATCATTACCAAAAATGTAAAATGGCATCAATATACCAAACACCACGCCCAGGATATATATATAAAAACCGATTCTTTTTAAGTTCCACATCATGAGTGCTCCCGCCAAAGTGAGTATCGCCCCCATAAAATTTCCGATGGCCGCTTTTTCAATATTTTCTTTTTTCAATAATCTTGAAAAAGATGCTTTAATTTTTTGTTCAATAACAGCATGATTTCTTTCCATAGCATCAGCAGTATCTTTCAGGGACATAGAATTAGTATCAACATTTTTATTTTGAGATAAAAACGTGGACGTCTTTAGAGCCGTAGTATATGAACCAATGCTGCTAATAATTCCCCAACCACTTCCTATAAAAGTAAGAATACAAAGCCATGTCAAAAATGACGGTCTCTGCTCCGGCTCTATATTGAAATCATATTCGTTTCCTTTCATTGAAATTTATAAGCAATGATATTATTTAAAAGCCTAACGGTTTCAAATGTAAGAATTAATGTTATTTATTGATTTACTATCTAAAATTCCTAAACAACATCCATACAAGAGATTCATGTTTATTTAGAAAAAAACGCAAAAAAATAGTCGCTCAAAAGAGAGCGACTATCATGATCCATTTTATTTGAGAAATATTACGCTGAAACAGTTTCTTCATTTTCCTTTGCAGGAAATATTGCATAAACCATTGCGTCAGCAAAAATTCGGTCCGTTTGCGAAACATTTTTGAAGTCTTTGGACTCTATCACAAAAGCGCTAACCTTTGAAGTATCAGTTGATTCAGTATCAGTTCTGGGTATTGAATCTGTTTGCGGTGTTTGAGGGATTGTATCTGTTTCACTCTGAGCAAATAAAGAACAACTAAAAAAAGTTAGGACGAGGGCGAATGCCATTGTTTTTGTTTTCATAAAGATCATTTTAGGGGTTTAGGAATTAATATTGTTTACCTCAATATTGCAATATTGATGCCACTGGTTTTAATTGTGCATTTAAATCTAATTGAGGCTCCTTTTTTTTATAATCTCACGTTGTCAATCACTGATTATTTGCCAAGCTTTAACTTTTTATCACTGAAAAAAATTAATCTTATTACTAAAACATTTCGGGCATGTGTTCTGACAAGATGAAAGATTTTTTTGTTAATTTTATTTCCTAAATTAAACCTCTCTGGAATAATCTGATCTAACCTTTAATTTCAGAAATGTTATTTAACAAACTTCCCTGATTGTGTTATTTAAATTTGGTTAACAAATTAAAATACATTTTATGCAAAACATGCTTAAAATCTTGTTATTCTACGCGCTTTCTGCTGGCCTTTTCAGTAGTGTTGAAGCACAAAGAACCCGTCAATTGAGTAATGAAAGAACACCCGGCGTTGCCAGTTCAAACTCAAGAAATAATTCTTCCGTAGCAAGACAAGCTACGTCAAGACCCGCTCCAATAAGGAGTTTCACTAATGAAAACAGAACTCCTCAATCCCGTCCGATTCAAAATGTTTCACGAGGTACGAATGTTCGACCACAGGCTACATCTGGTCCAGCTAGAAATATGACGGGAATAAATTCCAGTCAAAGAACAATTGTAAATCGAAACGGTTACAACTCATATAATGCTCAAAACCGAATGATCAATAACTATGATCGTTATAATTACCGGCATGTGAACTATAATTATGGGAATGTTTATGGCCGCAGAACCATGTTTATGTATGGGCCGCGGTATACAACCATTCCGCATAGTTTTATTTCGATCAATTTCGGGGGATATCCATACTATTATAATCGCGGGTATTATTACGGATATTATGGTGGATATTATCAACCTATTTTTCCTCCTTTTGGTTTACAAATCCGTGTACTTCCTTTCGGTTATAATACCATATTTATGAATGCAATCCCATATTATTATTACAATGGCATTTACTACCGTCAGTCAAACAATTATTACGAAGTTGTTGACGCTCCAATGGGCGCATCAGTTTCAGTGTTGCCTAGAGGTGCCCGTTCTGTATTTATTAATGGCGAAAAATTATATGAGTTGAACGGTACTTATTATAAATCAGACCGCGATGAACGAGGTAACGATGTCTTCATTGTTGTTGGTAAAAATGGAGTAATAAATAATACAGCAGACGAACAAATTAATCAGAATCTCAGTCCAGAATCCTTAGAAATTGGCAGTATAATTTCTCAATTACCTGAAGGATCAAAAGTGGTCACGATCAATGGACAGCAACTATATGAAACCCCCGATCACATTTACTTACAGGAAGAAACCACGGAAGGCAATCTAAATTATAAAGTAATTGGAAAATAGATGTTAAAAAAAATTTGTTGACCGGCCCGCTAAGGCCGGTTTTTTCTTTCTATCAAATTCAACTACAAGATTTCGAGTGATTCTTCATTCAAGTTTAATGTTAAATTTTCATTGTACAAATCAAATATAATCTTCATACGCCCAATTTCCAGGGATCAAATTTTGTAAGTTTACAATTTCAGGAATAGTCATTTTCAATCTGTAAAAAAATACATGGTTATTTTGATCCTCTCTTAATCAAGAGGAATGAATCTTATATTATGAAACATTTTTTTATTTTTTTTTCATTTGTTTTTGTAGTTGATAATTTATTTGCTCAAATAGATAAAGAACCCCTCCCTTCTATAGAATCAGAAGTTATACAATTTAAATCGTCAAATAGTTTGTCAGGTAAAGTTGTCGATATTCAGACCAATAAAGGTTTGGAAGCCGCGTCGATCCAGCTTTTTTCGCATACCCTGGATTCGGCTTCCCATCTTTCAAAAGACTCTCTTATAGCCGCTATGCTTACGAAACCAAACGGGGATTTTCAGTTTAGAAATCTTCGTTTTTTTCAAAATTTACGACTCAAAATTTCATCTATTGGTTTTAGTCTCTATGATCATATATTTCCATTTGCAAATGCAAAAAATTTACAAGATGCCATTGAAAAAGATTTAGGAAATATTACCATGTCTCGTCAAAACGAAAAATTACAAACGGTTACCATTATTGCCGACCGACCAGCTCTGCGGATGGGAATTGATAAAAAGATTTTTGATGTTGGTAAAAGCCTTACTTCAAAAGGAGGAACCGCAATAGATGTGATGAAAAATATTCCTTCTGTCTCTGTTGATGTAGATGGAAATATTGAATTGAGAAATTCAGCTCCCACAATATTTATTGACGGTCGTCCAACCATTTTGACATTAGATCAGATTGCTTCTGATGATATCGAAAGAA
The DNA here is from genome assembly GCA_039935455.1 of Ginsengibacter sp. Taxonomy (GTDB): domain Bacteria; phylum Bacteroidota; class Bacteroidia; order Chitinophagales; family Chitinophagaceae; genus Ginsengibacter. The sequence continues at coordinate 23,126 of JBDTKF010000119.1, read as the reverse complement.
TCGAAATCATCACAAATCCATCGGCAAAATATGATGCATCCAGCACTGGTGGAATCATTAATATTATTCTTAAAAAAAATAAACGGCACGGCATAAATGGCGTTGTGTCATTAAGCGGCGGAATTCCTAAAAATTATTCCGGGAATGCAAATCTGAATCTGCGCCAGGGGAAGTTTAATTTCTTTGTCAGTGGCCATTATAGCTATTCTGATAACGATGCCAGAAGCAGAAGTTTCAGACAAAATAAAAGTAATGGAATCGTTGATGATTATTTTTATCAGCATTCTTTTAATAATCATTTACGTCAGTTCACCTCTATCAGAGGTGGATTTGATTTTTTTATGGACAACAGAAACACGTTCACTTTGTCGCAAGGCTATGTAGACGGCCGTTTCACCACCACAGAAGATCAGGATCAGCAATACATGAATAATAACAATCAACCGGAAAAAACTGGTAGCAGAACATCGAACAGTTATTTTCAATTCAAGAGGAATAATTCGCAACTATTTTATACACATAAGTTTCCTAAAGATGGTGAACAGCTAGATGTTAGCGTAAATGTAAATTATGGGAACGTAAACAATAATTCTTCCATTTTCAATCGTTTTTACAAACCAGATGGAAGTATGCAGGGAGATATGAATCATGTGCAAACTAATGGAGCCAATACGAATAACCAGGTTACTTCAAAAATCGATTTTGTGAATCCATTAGGCGAAGATAAAAAGTTGGAAGCCGGATTCAGAAGTTATATTAATAATTACAGAAGTTATTTCAATTCCTTTTCAATAAATAATGGAATAGAAACAAAATTACCCTTAAGTAATAATTATAAATATATCGAAAACGTGCAAGCCGGTTACATTACATACACAGGAAAATTGAAAAGTATCGGATACCAGGCTGGCTTACGCGGTGAATATTCAAAGTTTACCGGAACATTAATTGATAGTTCAAAAAAATTCGGATATGAATATCCTTCCTCCGTAAAAAATATTTGGGATGCACTTTTTCCCAGTCTGTATTTATCAAAAAAAATGAATGAAACTGATGAAATTCAATTGAACTATTCGAGGAGAATCCGTCGTCCAAATTTCTGGCAATTGAACCCTTTTATTGATATCAACGATCCATTAAATATTCAACAGGGGAACCCCGAATTAAAACCGGAATTTACTAATTCACTCGAATTCAATTACAGTAAAAACTTCAAAGACAACAGTAATTTTTTAGGAGTAATTTATTACAGAAACACACGTGGTGATATCACCCGTTATAGCGATACAATTAGTGATGCTCAATTTCAGCAGTTGCAAAATGCAGCGGTAGATCCAAATGCAATCCTGAATACTTACATCAATTCAAGAAGTATGAATAATGCAGGTATCGAACTTACCCTGCAGCAAAAGTTCGGCGTTAATTTTGACATCACGCCCTCTTTTAACTTAGGTTACAGAAAAGTGAATGCAAATCAGAAAGGAATTGATCTTAGCAATGAAGGAATTGATTGGAGTTCTAAATTAACTGCTAATTATAAAATTATATCAAATGCTGAATCTTCCATTTTTAATAAACTCAGTTTCCAGGTTACCGGTGAATATCGTTCACCAAGAGTAATTCCACAAGGAAAAAGATTAGAAAATTTTAGTGCCGATTTCGCCATGCGAAAAGATTTATTCAACGACAAAGGTTCTTTGACTTTTAGCGTGAATGATGTTTTCGATTCTCAACGATACGGCGTTATCTATGATACCGAATCATTTTATCAGGAAACTTACAGCCGGCGCCGAGTAAGAAGTTTCAGGCTCACTTTTAGTTACAAATTTGGTAACAGTGAGTTCTCCCTCTTCAAAAAGAATGGCAATTCGGAAAATAGAAATGATTAAAAAAAGAATTCCGATGTAACTTTCAACTCATCCAAAAAATCAATGTGATTTGCCTTGTATGAATTGAATTATTTGCAACCCGATTACAGACGCTCATTTTTATCCACCAATGAAAGAGTCTTCGTTCATGTTTACATTTTAATGTAAACATGAATCGTTTGATTGTTAATTAGAATTGATCAGGAAGACATTGATTATTTTATTGAATATCTTACAGAAATATGGCGCCGGTTATCGTATTAATTGTTCTGGCTTTGTTAATTGTGTTTTTTATTTTTTATAAAAAACCAAAGAGAAAGTATGCGCTTTCTGAAAACTATAAAGGACTTTTAACCCAACATGTTTCTTATTATAACAAGCTCAATGCAAAAAATAAAATCAGGTTTGAGGAAAAAATAAAAGAGTTTTTGAGTTATATCCGGATTGATGGAATTGACATCACAGTAGATGATCTTGACAAGATCTTAGTCGCATCCAGCGCGGTTATCCCAATTTTCGGATTTCAAAAATGGAAATATTATAATCTCAAAAATGTGCTACTTTATCCACGATCGTTCAACAAAGAAGAATTCCTTTCTTCAGGTTATGAACAGAATACTTTAGGAATGATCGGCAATGGTCCCATGCAAAGAGTGATGATTTTATCAAAACCAGCATTACATTTTGGGTTCCAAATTGAACCTCCTAAAGAGAATACAGGAATTCATGAATTTGTTCATTTACTGGATAAAGAAGATGGGGATGTGGATGGGTCACCTGAAGCATTACTTCAGAAGAAATATAATTCAAAATGGATAGAACTTGTGAATACAAATATTGAAAATATTTTAAACGGGCAATCCGATATCGGCGACTATGCTGCGACCAACAAAGCCGAATTCTTTGCAGTGGCTTCTGAATATTTTTTTAACCGTCCTGAACTATTCAAAGAAATTCATCCTGAGCTCTTTGAAATAATGTGTTTAATTTTTAATCAAAATCCGATTTTATTGAAGGCTTAAGTTCCGTCATTAGCGGTTTATCCAAATCTTATCACCTTGCTTTTCTCCCTTCGAGTTTGACACCATAATCAAATACATCCCATTCAAAATATTTGGGGGAATATTTATCGTGATGATATCTCCATTACTTTTAGAGATTTGATTATAATAAACCTTACCTGAGAAATCCAATAACTGTATTTTCAAATTCCGACGGTAACTAAAATTGATATTGTCTTTGATATAAATTCTCGAATGTGCCGGATTTGGGTATATTTCAATTTTTTTAAGATTAAACCTAACGGGAATTGTGGATGAGAAAGTGACATTTCCATCCTTATCCACTTGTTTAAGGCGATAATAGTTTATGCCGTCCTGAGGTCGATTATCATTGAAGGTATAGATCTGTGATTTTGAAGAACTTCCTTTTCCGCGAACGGAACCTATCATTTCAAAATCAGTATTTGAAGTACTCCGTTGAATTTCAAAATGATCATTATTTATTTCGCTGGCAGTAGTCCAATTCAGTAAGGCGGATTTGTCATTTAGGTTCTTACCATTAAAGTTTATCAGGTTAACACTCAAAACTCCACCTACAGAAATAGAAACATTATCAACCAATGCAGTGCCCAAAATGTAATTATCATGGGAAGTATAGGCAATGCCAACATAAGGGTTCGTGCCCAACGAAAATGTTACAGAATCCATTGGAGTCCAGTCGTCGCCATTAGCGGAATAATAACTTACATACTTATTACCTTTATTGTAAATCCTCACCCAATAAGGAATAGATTGAGCTTTTTGAGGTGCCGCATTATTTGCCACTCCACTTTGAGTGGACCTTTGTTGCATACCTATATTAGAAGGTGTCAAAAATAAAAATACATAAGGTGAGCCGGGATCCAAATTCTGACGAAACATTACTCCGCATTTAGCAATAGGATCCGTATTTTCAATGGAAGTTACCCTTGCTGTTATCTCTGTTTCATTCGTAATTACCTGCTGGAATGCAAAATGAAAAGCGTCGGCCGTATTGTATATATCATCGCCAGAAGCAGTAACGGTAAACACGCCATTATTGTCCACACAAACATCTCCGGCAAAAAATACATAACCAATATCTGCACTCTGCCATTGTGGAGGTAGAGTATTGGTACAGGATGAAGCTGGAGGAGGATTCAAACCATATACATTTAATTTGTTTGAAAATGTAGCCATATATACTTTCCCATTTGCTATAGTTGGCGGAACAAATTTTGCGAAAGATCCTATGGAATCTCTTTTACTATTCCAGTTACTATTCCATAGCTCACGAGTCACATCAGTCGCGTCAAAGGCCTGTAATACACCTGGAACGACCATTTGGTTGGCATCTCCATGAATGGGATGATTTGCCCAAATTATTCCAGTCCCATGTTGTGATCCGTTAGATGAGAGTGAAAGCATTGCACCAGGCATTCCATTTGGTAAAACGGTATTTCCTGATTTTACATTTATCGTATCAAAACGCATGGAACTTCTGTCAAAAGGGAATTGCTTCAAAAGCGAACCTTCAGACCATGCATAAATGTACTCATTGCTGTTTTCATCTTTATAATAAACCGGTGAACCATGTAAATGTCGAGTATTGGAAGTATTTGTGTTAGCAACATTCAACGTCTGCAATACATTGGAATTATCTCCTGTTGTATGCCCCATATTATTGTTATCAATTAGAAATAAGCGACCTTCTTTACTTCCCGATAAAGACATATTTGTACCCGGAATTAATAATACTCCATCAACACCGTAATCAAGATCATGATCATTTAAATAATTATAAGTTGCAGGAGTAAAGAAGTCCGCTACATTTAAAGCGCCAGAAGTTTTTGATAATTTGATAAGACTGGATCCCCGGTTAATGACATTGTTTGGATCACCATATTTTCCAGTAGAACCATTGCCAGTAGTGACGTATAAATTTCCATCATCATCCACAGAAGGTGGTTGTCCACTCATCCAGATTCCACCCAAACCTCCATCAGGAGTTGTGTTATATACATATTTACGAGCCAATGTAGTAGCATCATAACCAATAACCCAACCATGAAAAGGACCCCAATCGCAATGAGATGCCCAGGAAATATAAACGACGCCATCATATAACAAAAGTCCAGGTCTTTGATTTTGTTTTTGCTGATCAAAAGTCACCATTCCACCCACATTTCCTGGTCCCGTTCCGGGGACAGATGCTGTAATGTAAGTCGGGCCTCCAAATTTTTCAGCTCCGGTAGAAATATCAATTGCATGTAGATATTGAACAAATACCTGAGTTCCAGATTTCTTTACACTCCTGGAAACCACGTATAAAGTATTTGACACAGTGTCAATAGCCGGAGTACCCACAATTCCCATATTACCGCTAAAATCAGTGTATTTTCCAAAGCAGGCTCCCGGCATATCAGTGTTTTTGATTGGTCGATAGTTTGCAGGGTCATACGTCAGATTCTTTTGCCAATAAGGGCTTGAAGCATTAGGATCATCTGCATCGAACGCATAAAGTGTATTATTTACAGTTGCAACGATTACGATATTATGGGTACCACTTGCAATTGAAACATTACTCATAACCAGCGGTTGAGCATAAATCTGATCATCAACATTTCTTGAAAAGACTTTACCAAAGTTGCCATTGCTGACATTGTCAGTAGCCAGGATGGTTTCATTACTATTCCAACCAGTCCTTTTCACATCATTGTGGTTCATGATTACACTTGCTTGTCCAAGTACATTTAAACTGGAAAAAAACAGGATGCTGCCAAAAAAAAGTTTGTTTATATATGATCTGTTCGTAAGTTCAGAGCGTGTATTAGTAGTTCTCATATTTATCAAGTAAAGTGAGTGCTTCTTCGAAACGTCACATCAAATTTTAAATCTCTAATTAATCTAATTTTATAATAAATATTACCGAAGATAGACGATTTGTTTGAGCTTCTACGGTAGTAATTCTTAACGAATCAATAAATATTCCAACAAATGAAATTGAAGAGTAAACAAACAAATTAGTGGAATTTTCATTCTTTTTTTTTTAAAAAAAAGGCAATTACTCATAATATAACTTTAAGGTAAATATTGTAATTCATTTTTTCAAAATATCAGAGATATCCCGGGCATATATTTAACCATTGTATTTTTTTTCTACAAAGTGGGAATGGATACGAATTATTATTCCCAGCCGCTCGCCAGCACATCTGCCAGATGCATGGTGGTTAAAGGAAGCATCTTCTTCGAAATGATTCCCTGTAAATGCATCAAACAACTTAGATCTGTAGAAATAATATGAGAGGCTCCGGTATCCAATGCGTGGCGAAGTTTCTGATCGGCCATCGCATTCGATATTGCATCAAATTTCACAGAAAAAGTTCCACCAAAGCCACAACAGGTTTCCCTTTCATCCATTTCAACCAATTCAAGACCTTTGACTTTTGACAATAATTTCCTCGGGCCTTCTTTGATTTTGCATTCCCGCAATGCAGCACAACTATCCTGATAAGTAGCTTTTGCATTTAATTGTGCACCAAAATTTTCAATTTTTAAAATTTTTGTAAGGAACTCAGAAAATTCAAATATCCTTCCTGAAAGATTTTTAACCAGATTATGTTTTGAAGAATTTTCGAAAAGTCCGGAGTAATAATTTCTAACAAAACCAACACAGGAGGCTGAAGGAGCAACCACATAATCTGTAGTTTCAAAATCATTTATAAATTTTGTCGCCACGGTTTTTGCCTCTTCCCAAAATCCAGCGTTAAAGGCTGGCTGTCCACAGCAAGTTTGATTGGTATTATAATCAACCTCGCAAGAAGCTTTCTCAAGTACTTTAACCATATTAAAAGCAGTTTCAGGATATAGCTGATCAACAAAACAGGGTATAAATAATTGAACTTTCATGAATAAAAAATGTAACAAACTCTCAAAGAAAATCAAGTAAGAACTAATTACTTAGAATATTTAATCGTAATCATTTTTAATGCAGTCAGGGCCGCTTCTTCTCCTTTATTGCCATGTAAACCACCGGTCCGTTCGTCGGCCTGTTGTTGATTATCAACGGTAAGTATGCCAAAAATGGTGGGAACGGGTAACATAAAATTGAGTTGCAAAACACCATCAGTGATTGCTTTGCTAACGTAGTCAAAATGGGGCGTGTCACCACGTAACACGCAGCCAAGCGCGATAAACGCCTGAGGCTTTTCAAATTTATTGTGATAGGTCTGCCAAAAGTTTTTTATAGTGAAGGGTATTTCGAATGCTCCGGGAACAGAAATGGTTTTATAATTTTGCATCTCGTATTGATCCAGAACTTTTTTGCAACCATCCAGTAATTTATTGACTATTTCCGGATTCCATAAAGTATGTACAATAATGATACAGGCATCCTTCGGAAGAATGCCTGTATCAATGTTATAAAGATTTTCGTTTACTAAAGCCATTCCTAAAAGATTAATCCGAAAAACTGCCCAACTTCGCCAGATAACGATCTACATCCGCAGCTTTTCCAGAAAGTGGATAATTGGTTTTTATTTTCGTAAAAAGATCAACTGCTTCCTTGTTTTTCCCGATTGATTGAGCAAATAACGCAGCTCTGAAAAGGAATTCAGAAGAAGTGAATTCATCCTTTTCATTTACACTTGCCGCTTTTTGATAATAATCAAAAGCATCCGAATTTTTATTCAATTCTGCGCTTGCATCGCCCATCATCCCCAGCGCACGGCTCTCGATTTGCGTAGCTCCATTTGCATCGAAATCTTTTAGATATTTAATCGATTTATCATATTGTCCAATGTGCAGGTAGCAGGCGCCGGCATAGTATTCACATAAATTTGCGGCCGGAGTACCGGAATACTGGTTAATGATTTTTAATGCACCGGGATGAGTACCATCTCCATTTAAAACTTTTGCTGCAAGCATTGTTTTTGCTGAATCAGAAGCATTGGTAAATTCAGAAAAATATTTTTGGGTAACAAAAACAATTTTATCGGACTTTTCCTGATTAGGAACTTTGAACATGTATTTGTAAACCATCCAGGCAGCGAACAAAAGAATAACTGCAGATCCAATATAGGTAATTTGTTTACTATAGTCTTCCCAAAAGCCGCGGGCTCTTTCCAACGCATCTACTTCTTTTTTGTGTGTGTGTTTGTCCGCCATTAAATTTTTTTTTACAGTTTATTATATGTTTTGATAAGTTGTTAGTGGATTACAAATTAGTCCATGATAAACGGATAATCGTCTTCTACATAAATATCTTTTAATGCCTCGCTGTCGTCCGGAAAAGGACTTTCCTCGGCAAATTTGACGGCTTCAGCAACTTCATTCTTAACTCTTTCATTTATCTGGTCAATCTCTTTATCACTAATCGCAAAATTTTTCTTTAATTTCTCTAAAGTTGTTTCTAGCGGATCCTTGAGTTTATATTCTTCCATTTCTTCTTTGGTGCGATATTTCGCCGGATCGCTCATACTGTGGCCCTTATAGCGATATGTTTTTATCTCAAGCAAAGTTGGTCCTCCTTTTTCCCTTGCTCTCTTTATAGCTCTTTCAACGGCCTCATGCACCGTTTCAGGAATCATTCCATCAACCTGGTCGCCCGGCATTTCATATGCATCTGCAAGTTTATAAATATCCAGCACATTTGAAGTTCGTGCTACAGAAGTTCCCATTGCGTAGTTGTTATTTTCGCAAATAAAAACTACCGGAAGTTTCCAAAGCATCGCCAGATTAAAAGTTTCATGGAGAATTCCCTGCCTTGCAGCGCCATCGCCAAAGAAACACAAAACCACATTATCGGTATCCTTATATCTCTCAGCAAAAGCAAGTCCGGCACCAGTTCCAATCTGGGCGCCGACAATACCATGGCCGCCAAAAAACTTATGATCTACTCCAAAAAAATGCATACTGCCACCTTTTCCTTTACTACATCCTGTAGCCTTTGCAAACAATTCGGCCATACAATTTTTTGGGGGAATACCCTTTGCAATCGCAAGACCATGATCTCGGTAAGCAGTTATAAAAATATCGTCCGGAGTAGAAGCTGTCATACATCCTGCAGCAATGGCTTCCTGCCCAATATATAAATGACAAAAACCACGAATTTTCTGCATTCCATACATTTGACCCGCTTTTTCTTCAAAGCGGCGAATCAGGAGCATTAGCTCGTACCAGTATAAATAAGTTTCTTTAGAAAACTTTGTAGCCAAGATTTTAAAATTTAGGTCGCAAAGATAATGGAAAAGAAAATAATTTTTCGTGAAAAATACAATTATAAGAAGCGTATGACTTTATAAAAAGTCCCCCGTTTTTTTCAAGGTCTCTTCCATCAGTAAACGAACAAATAATTCATTTTTTCCATTCTCATTTTTCATTCTTCCCATGTGTTCCAATAGAAAAACCGGTGAGATCACTGGTCTTTAATATTAGGTTCATTAAGTTTTATCAATTCATTTCCTTTGCAGCAAGTTGTTCTTCACCAATTACTTTCTCCAAAGCTTTTATTGTCTCATTTACATATATATCGCTGCCAATGGATTTCAAGAATTGAGTCTGCTTATTGACTTTCAATGTATCTCCCGCAATTGCCAATGAATCAGGTGCCAGGGTTTGTGTGTGTAAATCAACCTGTAATTTTGAATAATCTTCCAATTTCTTTGCCGCTTCCTGAATATTTTTTTGCATCTCTTTATACTTCACGATATTCAAAGGCGTTGATTCATTCCGATATTTATCCAATAGCGCAACCTGTTCTTTTATCCCTTTAAAATCTACGCTTTTATTTAAGTCCGCATTAATCGCTTGTATTACGTGTGCATAACTATATCCGGGATTCCACGGAGTATAATTTGCTTTCGGAATTTCATCCCAATGTAAAGCATCCGGATTGTCTTTTTCACGTAGTTTGGCATTTTCCAACCTATCAGGAATAATGATATCCGGAACTACGCCCCGCAATTGTGTGGCGCCGCCATTAATTCTATAAAATTTTCTAAAGGTTAATTTCACATCTCCCAGTCCTTCAGAAGGACGATTGAAAAAAGGGTTTTCTGATTGAGGATCCAATGAAACGCTTCTTTGAACTGTTCCTTTTCCGTAAGTAGATGAACTTCCGATTATGATTCCCCGATGGTAATCCTGAATAGCGGCTGCAAAAATTTCTGAGGCTGAAGCACTCAACTCATCAACCATTACTGCTAATGGTCCTGAATATAACACTTCTTTATTTCTATCTTCTAATACGCTGGGCGCCCCATCACGGCCTTTCACCTGCACCACCGGGCCTCCTTTTACAAACAATCCGACCATATCAACCACATCTGTCAGTGAGCCACCACCATTTCCCCTGAGATCAATAACAATACCCTCTACATGTGCAGCTTTCAATTTTTTTACCTCTTTAGCAACGTCAGTAGCAGAGCGTCTCCCGTTCGGATCATCAAAGTTTGCATAGAATTCAGGTAAATAAATATAACCGATTTTATGCCCGTTGTTATTAACTAATGCACTTCTGGCAAAAGTATCATCTAAAGAAATTTTATCTCTTAAAATTGACACCACTTTTATGGTACCATCGGCTTTCTTTAAAGTAAGTCTTACTTCTGAACCTCTTTTTTCTCCACGAATTAATTTTACCGCATCAGTGACTGCATATCCTGTAACGTCCACAGGTGTTGCAGCGCCCTGGCCCACTTTCAATATTTCATCTCCCGGAGTTACTTCGCCTGTTTTCCATGCTGGCATTCCTGTAATAAGATCTCCTATTAATATTTTACCATCCTTTTGTAACAATTGGGCACCTATCCCATAAAAAGTACCGCTAAGCATTTCATCAAAGGTTCTTTTATCAACGGGGGCAAAATAAGTTGTATGTGGATCCATACTACTGGTGATACTATTCACAAAAGTGCTGAATAATTCATCAGTTGTATTGTGTTTTTTTAAAGTTTCAAAATACCGGTCCATTTGCTTCGAAACAACCGCCCCCGCCTCCCGTTTTAAGGTTGAATCTGCTTTGGAAGCAGTGTCTTTATTTTTACTCGAATCTCTTTCTTCCTGAAGATCCACATACCTGACCAAAACCAAATATTTTAATCTCTTTCTTCCATAATCATTTCTCTCTGTAACAGAATTGGGGTAATTCCTTTTATCGCCATCAGTCTGCAAACTTTCATCTTTTGTAAATTCGAATGGATGTTTCAGGATTTCCTTATACGAAGCTGCCACCTCATCCATTCTTTTTAGGTAAACATCTGTCACCGCATAAAAAGATTCAAGCGTGGCGCCATGAATTTCATCATCAATCCTGTTTTGATACTTTTTGAAATCGTCTATATCTTTTTGCAAAAAAATATATTTATCAGGATCAAGATCCTCTTCGAATTTCTTCAGAACTTCCTGCGAAAATTTATCATCAATTTTTTTGGGGTTATAATGTCCTTGTTCTAAAACAATTCCTACATTTTGAAGTATTTTTTGGTATTTTGCCCGTGGGTCGTCATTCTTTTTATCACCTCTTCCCATTACCCCGTATCCGATAAATAAACCACTCAATATTAGAATAATAAGTACAGGAATAAATTTTTTGCTCATAATAAAACTGATTAGTGCGTTCATAAGTAAAAGTAACAGAAATTAAATTTGTACTTTAAAGTTAAAGAATTGAATTAACAAAGGTTTTTGCAAAAGTATATACGGTTAAAAGAAAGGACTATTGTGAAAAATTAAAAAATAAAATGCCCACCTGAGTGAGCACTATTTTGGGTGGATGATGGGGCTCGAACCCACGACCCTCAGAATCACAATCTGATGCTCTAACCAACTGAGCTACAACCACCGTTTCGAAGAAGGCGAAATTAATTAAAAAAATCCTTCAAAAAACAAATTCCGCATAATGATTACCCGTTTCATTAATATTTTGCAACCATCTATAACAAAAGTATGTTTGCACGCAAATGAAATTAACTGATTTTTTTTACCATCCTGAGCATACCATTTTTCTATCTTTTTGTATAATCACATTTGTACAATTATTCTATTATTTATTTTTTTTCCTGAGACTTGCCCTTTTCAAAAAAAGATTAAAAATCAATTCCCAAACATATCCGGTTTCCGTGATTATTTGTGCAAGGGATGAAGCGGAAAATCTGGTAAAAAATCTTCCGGGTTCCCTGGTTCAGAAATACAGCACGACGCACGAAGTGATCGTGGTAAACGACAATTCCCTGGATGAAAGCAAATACATTTTAGAAGAATATCAACGCACTTTCAAACAACTCCAATTGGTTGAATTAAAACAGGAAGCAAAATTTATTCCCGGCAAAAAATTCCCTTTAAGTATTGGAATTAAAACTGCCAAACACGAAATTCTTTTACTTACGGATGCCGACTGCGTACCGGCTTCCGAGTTTTGGATTGAAAAAATGCAGCAAGGATATGACGATGGAATTGAAATCGTTTTGGGATACGGAGCGCTGCATAAAAAGAAAGGTTTTTTCAATAAAATGCTTCGATGGGAAACATTCCATACTGCTTTACAATATTTGTCTTATGCAAAAAGCGGTATGACTTACATGGGCGTTGGTCGAAATTTGAGTTACAAAAAATCGGTCTTTTTCAGGCATAAAGGATTCTCCGCTCATAATCATGTTCCCGGGGGTGATGATGATTTGTTCATCAATAAAGCAGCTACCCGGAAAAACACTGCGATCGTGATCGATAAAGAAGCGTTCACTTTATCCGAACCTGCAAAAAGTTGGAAACAGTGGATCGCGCAAAAGAAACGACATTACACCACGAGTAAATATTATAAAGGATCTCACCAGGTTCTATTAGGATTATATGCATTTTCACTGTTTCTATTTTACCCTTTGTTCGTCATGTCATTATTAATCTTTGACTGGAAATGGGCGTTAGGTGTCTTTGCAATTCGCTTTCTTATTCAGACATACATAATCTATAAAACAACCCGAAATTTGGATGAAAAAGATCTATTTCCGTGGTTTGTTTTCTTTGACATTTGGATGTTTTTTTATTACCTCTTTTTTTCAGTTTCCCTGTTCAAAAAGCCGGCAAAAAAATGGAAATAAGAATAGAGATTATTCATTTTCTGTATTACGCTTGCAAAACCATTTGCAGTTGTTTGGACAGCACATGCAGTTCCCGTTAGGAATAAGGATTATTTCTTCGTTTACTCTAATTGATTTAAAGTAGCGAAAACCCCGCGCAAAATCAATCCGGTTTCTAATAATAAATGCAAAAAAAATCCCCTTACATTTCTGCAAAGGGATTTTAAATTTATTTTCTTTTTATTAATGAATAACAAAAGATGGAAGAGAGAATAACACAGATTATTAATAACCCATATCACCCATTCCGCCGCCCATACCACCCATAGGAGGCATTCCAGCAGATTTATCTTTTTCTGGTTTATCAGAAATTACACATTCTGTAGTCAAGAACATTCCTGCAATTGAAGCTGCATTTTCCAATGCGATCCTGGTAACTTTTGTTGGATCAATAACTCCGGATGCAAGTAGGTTTTCATAAACTTCGGTACGGGCATTGAAACCATAATCACCTTTTCCTTCTTTTATTTTCTGAACTACAATGCTTCCTTCAATTCCGCTGTTGATCACGATTTGACGAAGAGGTTCTTCTACAGCGCGTTTCACGATTTGAACACCGGTTGTTTCATCTGCATTGTCCCCTTTCAGATTTTCAATGCTTTCGATTGCACGAATGTATGCAACACCGCCTCCGGGAACAATTCCTTCTTCTACGGCAGCCCTTGTAGCATGAAGTGCATCATCAACACGATCTTTCTTTTCTTTCATTTCCACTTCTGTAGTAGCACCAACATAAAGAACAGCAACACCGCCGCTCAACTTAGCAAGACGTTCCTGTAATTTTTCTTTATCATAATCTGAAGTAGTAGTTTCAATCTGTGCTTTAATTTGATTTACCCTGGCAGTGATATCTTTTTTATCGCCTTTTCCACCGACTACCGTTGTATTGTCTTTATCAATTGTTACTGCAGTAGCTTCACCAAGATAAGTAAGATCTACATTTTCTAATTTGTAACCTTGTTCTTCGCTGATTACAATTCCTTTTGTCAATACTGCAATATCCTGTAACATTTCTTTTCTTCTGTCGCCAAAGCCAGGAGCTTTCACTGCAGCCACTTTCAAAGTTCCACGTAATTTATTTACCACCAAAGTAGCCAATGCTTCACCTTCCAGATCTTCAGAAATTATTAGTAACGGACGGCCGCTTTGAGCCACTTTTTCAAGAATATGAAGAATATCCTTCATTGCGGATATCTTCTTATCATAAATCAGGATGTAAGGATTTTCGAGATCAGCCTGCATCTTTTCACTATTTGTAACAAAATATGGAGATACGTAACCTCTGTCAAACTGCATACCTTCCACAACTTCAACTGTTGTATCAGTTCCTTTAGCTTCTTCAACGGTGATTACGCCTTCTTTACCAACTTTTGTCATGGCCTGAGCAATCAATTTTCCAATTGATTCATCATTATTTGCAGAGATAGAAGCAACCTGTTCAATTTTACTGTTGTCGTTTCCAACCGTTACAGATTGTTTTTTCAAATTTGCAACAACTGCAGCTACAGCTTTATCGATACCGCGTTTCAAATCCATAGGATTTGCACCGGCAGCTACATTGCGCAACCCTTCACTAATAATTGACTGAGCAAGCACGGTAGCAGTAGTAGTACCGTCACCGGCAATATCCGCTGTTTTTGAAGCAACTTCTTTCACCATTTGTGCGCCCATGTTTTCAATGGAGTCTTCCAGCTCAATTTCTTTAGCAACTGTTACACCATCTTTGGTAACCTGTGGAGCTCCGAATTTTTTATCAATAACTACATTCCTGCCTTTGGGCCCGAGAGTTACTTTAACCGCATTAGCAAGCGTATCGACGCCCTTTTTCATTCTATTGCGGGCTTCTATGTCGAAAAATATTTGTTTAGCCATTTGTTATTTATTAATTTTTATAAGATGAATTAACTAATTTTCATTAAAATATCAGAAGAGCGCATGATCAGATAATCTTCACCTTCAAGAGTGATTTCTGTACCACCGTACTTACCATAGAGTACAACATCGCCTTTTTTCACATTAACAGGAATCAGGTTTCCGGTTTGTTCTGCGTATTTTCCTTTTCCAACCGCTATCACGGTTCCTTTCTGTGGTTTTTCTTTTGCTGTGTCGGGAATTATAATACCGCCGGCGGTTTTCTCTTCGGCCGCATTTGGTTTAACCAGAACTCTGTCATCAAAAAGTTCAAAAGTTTCTTTTGCCATAATTGTTAAATTTATTTAATTTATTATTTGGAACGCAAATGTACCACGAATAATTGTACCAATTCTTTTAATCAGATTACTTGGCAGGGAATGTATTTTCGTGTCAGTTCTTTCATAAAAAAATCCGTCAAAATTTCATTTTCGTATTACATGTTGCAAAATATATAGAGAAACCGGAATTGAAATAAGCGTTATTTATTTGTTCACTGGAAACTTTCCTCCGAAGTTTGATCCTGTTGTTTAACTCCCCATTGTTGTTGAAGTTTATGCATTTCAGTTCCATGCAACCGGTTTTTTTCATAATGCCCTTTCTCTTTTTTTTGTCTGAACGCTTCGTATAAAGTAACCGCACAGGCTACAGAAATATTTAATGATTTAATGATGCCTACTTGTGGAATAATGAAGTTGCCATCCGCATACTTTCTAATTTCCTCGCTAACTCCAAAGGTTTCGTTTCCAAAAATTAACGCCATAGATTCGGTAAGATCCATTTTATAAAGATCTTCCGAGTTTTCACCGAGATGGGAAGCATAAACCTTTTTATACTTTTTTCGGATCTCACTAAAACAACGCTCTACATCTGTAAATTGATAAACGGTCAACCATCGGGAAGCAGTTGAGGAACTTTTAATTCCCCATTTCTTATGAGGAGGAATGCGGTTATTTAGAATGTAAATATCCTGAATGCCTACCGCATCGCAGGTACGCATCACCGCTGAAATATTATGTGGATCAAAAACATTTTCCAAAATAACCGTAAGATCCGGTTGCCGGTGGTGAAGAACTGATGTAAGACGATTGAACCGTTGTGGGGTCATAATTTAAGATTAAGAATATCGCGGATTATTTATGTTGCTGGTATTCCATGCAACTATTTCACTTTTTTTACCAATTCCACTTCCGCAATGGGACTAAATAAAAACAACTTGTTAGTGGATTGGTCTTTACATAAAAAACGGGTTCTAATCTTTTTCTCTTTCTGATAGATGCGTCCGTTTTTGAACCGGAAAAAACTTTCATTGGGTAATTCTTCTAGCAAAAACACACCGGGTTTGTGTGGATCATATTTTTTCAGGATCCTTGTCAGTGGGGCTTCCGCACAGGAACTGGCCGCAGGATTTCTCAAAGTTTTTAATAATTCTGCTTCAATATCGGAAGGAAATATTTTTTTCGAAATGAAACGTGCAAGGATATTTCCAAACGCAGTCTTCCATTGACTGCCGTGTGCCTGAATCCGACTTCCGTGTTTTTCATAAGCAACCAAATGGCCAAGCTCGTGCAACAACGTTATCAGGAAGGAATATTTATTCAAATTTCCGTTTATGCTGATGCGATGATTTTCATTCAAATGCTTATTTCGGTAATCGCCCAATTTCGTAATCCGCTCACGGGTTATTGTAAGATGTACCTGATACTTTTCCAGATAATAAACTGAATCCTCGAACGAGCCTTTGGGCAGATAAGGTTTCAATAAATTCAACGAAGATTCTTCTTTAAGCATCACTTTTTTTTCTCGAAATTTTCATTAATTGAATTACTTCTAATGAAGTATAAACCAGGTAAATTCCCATCGATGTAAACAAAGAAGGTTTATTTACATGTCCGCCAATAATTAGAATATAAACCACGATCGCTAAAACAATTACAAACATCTTAAGCAACAATGATGAGTAAACGCCACGGATAAAAGCATGGATATTTGTAGATTTAACGCCTCTTGACTGAATAAAAAATCCGAAGCAACTCAATAAAAAGAGAACAACGTTAGCGGTTAATAAAAACCCGATATTAAAGCCGGATTCAGCCAACGTATTTCGTAAAAGAAAAACCAGGACATTCACCAGAAGAAAAAATATTATTACCGGAATAAAATTTTTGAGAAGAGATTGATTCATTTTTTTGAAGTGTCTTTAATAATTTTCAAAATCAGGCCGGTAAGAATAAAAAGTGGCAACAACCACACCAGCAAAGGAAAAGAAAAATTCAACCATTTATCCAATTTTATTCCGATAAAAATCCCCAACCCGATGCTTACTAAAAATTGGGTGCCCATTCCGGCATAACGCCATAATTCCCGGTTTGTGTCTTTCCTTGTTTTCACAATAATTCAACTTATTTCAACTAACTTAATATTTGTTGTTCATTTCTTGTTGTTAAAAATAATACACGGTTCCTATATAATGACACATTGACTTAAAATAACCGTATTTTTAAAATAATTTCGCCAAGAAAAAATTGCCAGTAAAAAGACTTTTTTAATAAATTTTTATTTTATAAATCGAATTTATTCATGAATAACCGGATCATTAAGTTGGCGTCTGTCATATTATTCTTCTTTTTTCTGCTCCCGGATGTTCATGCTCAGTTAGGAAAAATCACTTTTGATTTGCAAAAAGACAAATCTCAAAAATATAAAGATACCCGACTGAGATCTGAAAAAACGGGTGAAAAGAAGTTTACCATTCCACGAAAGTTCGCTCAAAACACCACCAGTCACTACAACTATTTTTTCAATGCCAACAATAAAATTAATGCTGTTGTTGAAATGGCGCGAATGGCCACCAAAGATGATTATTCACAATTAATTCCATATTACAGCTATTCGTTGGACAATACAGCCGCTCAGAAAAACGAACTTGATTCCGTAATTTATAAAGCGACTGCAGGAATTTTGCTTCACGATCTTAGAAGCAATTGGGTCGATAATTTTTATCTGTTGATTGGAAAAGCCTATTATCTCCGAAAAGATTTTGATTCGGCATCCATGACTTTTCAATTTATCAATTACAATCTTTTTCCAAGAACCAAGAAAAATCAGGATCAGTTGGTCGTAGGTACAAATGAAAACCGTTCCAACAACTTTTTGAGTATTTCGAGTAAAGAAGACCGAAATATTATAGAGAAAACTTTATCAAGACCTCCCAGCAGAAATGACGCTTTGGTTTGGCAAATTCGCACTTTAACAGACATGGGCAATTTTGCCGAAGCAGCCGGACTGATCAATACTTTGAAAAACGATCCGTTGTTTCCCAATCGCCTGGATCCTTATTTTGAGGAAGTTCAGGGTTATTGGTTCTTTCAACAAAAAATGTTTGACAGCGCCATTTATTACATTCAAAATGCCCTGCCAAACGCCATGGACATGGCCGATAAAGCACGAAGAGAATTTTTGCTGGCCCAGCTTTATGAAATGAATAGCAGCCAGGATACCGCTTCTGATTATTATGATAAAGCCATCCGGAATACGACCGATCCGCTGATGGATATTTATGCCAATCTGAATAAGGCTACCATGTTGAAAAGTAAAGATCCGGCCGAAATTGACAACAGTATTTACAGGCTGTTACGCATGGCACGCAGAGATAAATTTGAACCTTACCGCGATATCATTTTTTATTCTGCCGGACAGCTTGCCATGGAAAAGCCAGACACCGCTTCGGCACTTCATTTTTATAAGGCCAGCACGGTTTACAATGAATATGATTTGTCCTTAAAAAACAAGGCATTTCTCCATCTCGCTGAGATAAATTATTCACAAAGAAATTATCAGCAATCATTCAATGCATACGATAGTATTCAAACTGAAGGAGACACATCCTTAAACATCTCTGAAATTCAATCACGAAAAAATGCACTGGCTCAGATTGTTACGCACCTGGATATTATTCAGAGAGAAGACAGTCTTCAGGCCATTGCAGCAATGCCATCTGATACAAGAGAAGATTTTTTGAAAAAGCTTTCAAAAAAATTAAGAAAAGAACGGGGAATAAAAGAGGAAGAAGCAGATGCAGGCTCCTCTTCGGGTTTCTACAACAGACAAAATCAAACACAGGATATTTTTTCCAACAATACTTCAAAAGGCGACTGGTATTTTTATAATAATACACTAAAAGGAAATGGCTTCAATGAGTTCAAAAGGATCTGGGGCAAACGACAAAATGTAGATAACTGGCGCAGGCTTTCGGGTTCAACTCCTATTACTCCGACAGGAGATCCCGGACAGGCCAATGGGAATTACATCGACCCACTGGCACCGCAAACTCAACCGGAGATTCCTTCAACGCCCTATCAGCAGGACATTTCTGAGCAAGGATTGCTGGCTAACGTTCCACTCACAAAACCTGCAATGGATACTTCAAATTCAAAAATTGCACGCTCATTATTTCAACTGGCCAAAAATTATCAAAATCTTTTGGAAGATTATGTTGCTGCAATTGGATCTTACCAGGAATCATTAAAACGTTTTCCGGATAGCCTGTATGACGGTGCATTGTACATGAACCTTTCTTATTGTTACACCAAAGTTGGCAACCTTGCGCAAGCAAATTTCTATAAAAACTTATTGGTAAAGAATTTCAAAGACAGCAAATACGCATTGTATCTTTCACAACCGGAAGTTTTTAATTCTCCTGAAAAAGATACGGCCGCATCAAAGCGCTACGACAAGATTTACAATTTATTTATTGAAGGAAATTTCAATGAAGCAATTAAAGAAAAAAACGCGGCAGATAGTCTATACGGCCATAATTACTGGAATCCACAATTGTTATACATCCAATCTGTTTATTACATTCAGAAACATGACGACAGCACCGCTAAAAATATTTTGCACCAGATAATTGATATTTATCCCACATCTCCAATGAAAGAAAAAGCGGCTGTGATGGTGGACGTGTTGGGAAGAAGAGATAGTATCGAACGTTACCTTACAAACCTGAATGTGACCCGGGCAAAAGAAGATTCACAAGTGGTGGTTTTTGATCAGTCAAAAATTGTGAATAAAATCAAAGCTCCACAAAATATTGAAAAACCGGTAGTTCAGAACCAGGTGGTTAAACCGGGCAATGTGCAGATAAGTGATGAAAAGAAATTACCTCCGCCCCTGAAAAATGCGTTCTTCAGTTTCAATCCAACAGAGCCGCAAAACGTACTGATGGTGCTGACAAAAGTAGACCCGGTTTATAGCAGCGAGGCAAGAAATGCTTTCAACCGGTTCAATAGTCAAAGTTCTGCTACAAATAAAATTCAGATCCGAAAAGACACGCTAGACAGTGAACGAACTTTATTGGTCTTTTCTCAATTTGAAGATGCGGAAATTGCTTTGAAATATGCTGATAAATTAAAACTGCAGGCTCCTTCACAGGTTTCGTGGCTACCCGCTCAAAAATATTCATTCTATATTATTTCAGATAGCAATCTGCAATTGCTCAAAGAAAATAAAGAGCTGAAAAATTATATTGATTTATTAAATAAAAAATATCCGGGAAAATTTTAGGTTTTCCCTATCAATAATTTTAATACTTTTCCGCGTCTTAAAGAAAACAAAATGCAATATTCTAACAATAAGAAAGTGAGTAAGAAAATAAACATGAGACCAAATGTAAAAATTTTGTGGTCAATGATTGTCATTGGATCTGTCTTGTTTACTCTGGTGTTAGCTGCTGCATACTTTGGAATGTTTGGCAAATTACCTTCACTTCAGGAATTGGAAAACCCACAGGCCAATCTGGCTACTGAAATTTATGCAAATGATGGCACCACATTGATGGGAAAAATTTATGCAGAAAACAGGGTTTCTGTAGATTATAAAGACATTTCTAAAAGCGTGATCAACGCGCTCATTTCTACGGAAGATATTCGTTTTTATGAACATTCCGGAATTGATCCGATTGCCTTAGGCCGTGCTATCAAAGGTTTTGGAAAACAAGGAGGTGGAAGTACAATTACACAACAATTGGCAAAAAATATTTTGAAACAGGGCCGTGGATCCATGTTGAAAAGAGGAATTGATAAGATAAAAGAATGGATCGTTGCATTGAAGCTTGAACGGAATTTTACCAAACAGGAAATAATTGCATTGTATCTAAACCGTGTCTCCTGGTTGAATGTTTATGGGATTAGAAATGCTTCGTTAGTTTATTTTCAAAAAGAACCGGCAAAACTCACGCCTGACGAGGCAGCTTTGTTAGTTGGAATGCTGAGCGGCCCCGGGCAATACGATCCAAGGCGCCATCCTGACGCTGCATTAACGAGAAGAAATTTAGTACTGGACAGAATGGTTACCAACGATGTCCTTTCCGAAACAGAAGCAGATAAATTAAAACAAAAACCGCTTGGCGTAAAATATAAAATGATGAACGAAAGCCAGGGGATTGCACCGTATTTCCGCTCGGTTCTTACTAAAAAATTACAGGATTGGTGTAACACACACAAAGATCCCAAGAGTGGGAATAACTATGATTTATATCGTGACGGGTTAAAAATTTTTACGACCATAGATCCTAAGATGCAACTTTACGCCGAAGAAGCCGTGATCAAACACATGACTTCTATGCAAAAGATTTTTAACCGACAGTTGGGGAAAAACATTTGGAAAGGACATGACGATATTCTGAATCGTGCAATGAAAGAAAGTGAGCGCTGGAAAAATATGAAAGAAGCCGGAGCTTCTGATGATGAAATAACAAAATCCTTTTCTGTGCCGGTAAGTATGAAAGTGTTTGCATGGAATAAAAATCGTGAAACCGATACAGTCATGAAGCCAATAGATTCTATAAAATATTTCAAACAAATGATGCAAACCGCATTTTGTGCGATGGATCCGGTAAGTGGCGAAATAAAAGCATGGGCTGGCGGAATAGATTTTAAATGGTTCAAATTTGATCACGTGACGGCCAACAGGCAGGTTGGCTCTACATTCAAACCCATCCTTTATACTTTAGCCATAACCGATGCAGGTCTTACTCCCGATAGCTACATTGGTGGCACAACTATTACCCTCGCAAACAAAACAATTTCAGGTCCGGGCGGAACGATGGCCTATTGTCTGGCCAAATCAATCAATGTCGCAGCTTATGATCTGATGAGTCGGATAGGCCCTAAAAAGACAGTCGAATTTGCACATTTATGTGGCATTAAAAGTTATATTCCTGTTGCCCCTTCCATTGCACTCGGCTCGGCAGATATACAACTGATAGAAATGCTTCGGGCTTACACAATGTTCCCTAACAGGGGATTCAATACAGAGCCCGTGTACTTATCTAAAATTGAAGATAAAGATGGCAACGTTCTTCAGTCTTTCGAACCGGAAGTGAAACAAGTGATCAGTGAAGTGGATGCCTACACCATGGTTCGGATGATGCAGGGAGTGGTAGATTATGGTACCGGCGGTTCTATGAGATGGAGATTTGGAATCAACAGCCCTATCGGTGGAAAAACAGGAACTACCAATGACTACACGGACGGTTGGTTTATCGGTTATACTCCGCAGATACTTGCCGGATCGTGGGTTGGATGCGATGACCCATTCTTGAAAATATTGCAATCATCAGGAGGTAGTCAGATGGCGATGCCTGAATGGGCTTATTTTATGCAAAAAGTTTATGCAGATAAATCATTGGGAATAGACCCGAAAGCTACTTTTCAAAAGCCGGCCGAGTTGAATAACAACCCAATCTTCGCTGACCAGAATTTTGCAGCTATCGCCAAGGAAGGCCATGGCAACGACTCCGCAGATGTGGATGGAAATGGGAATGCAGATGATTATGCCGCACCAACAGAGGTTCCGGTAGAATCTGATTTTAGCAAGCCAAAGCCAAAAAATGTGATGCCACCCGCCAAACCAATGGGACCTGCTAATTATAATCCGGGCAAAAAAGACACTTCCAAATCTTCTGGTAATAAGCTTAGAAAAGCGCACGAAAAATGATTTGAAAATCATCAGGTACCTCTGATTCTGCAGCCACTGATTATATTGGTTTATACAGTAATGATCCCTGTTTCATGAACCACTTATGACCACCCGGCAGTGCTTGGATTCATAAAATAAATTTTAGTATCACATCAAACTGTTCATCCTGTTTATTTGAAAAACAACTTTTATCCAGATTATCTTTGCATTTTTTC
>JBDTKF010000118.1:0-8523 GCA_039935455.1 Ginsengibacter sp. | reverse complement strand
CATCGACTACCTCCGGATCAATTTCGCAATAATTATCACGCCGCGCAACGGCTTCTCCACGGCCCGCCATTCCTACATGAGATCCAAAAAAATAACGGTAATCTTCTTTTAGCGAAGCGCCATATCCGCCGGCTTCTTTTTGTTTTCCTTTAACTTTATACGTGCCGTTCAGATTTTCAATTCCCCATTGAAAACCGTACAAAGGCATTCCAAATCCGCCGCCATATTCGATATGATATCCGCGTGGAAAATCCAGTTTTTTATTATCGAGCCACCATGGTGTATAAACATGCATCCCGCCCACGCCGTCTTCGTTGTAGCGTTTTCTGTCAAACAATTCAGGGATAATTCCACCCATATCTGCGCCGGTAGAATCATGCAAATATTTTCCGACTACATCGCTTGAATTTGCCAATCCATTTGGATGTCTTGGCGATTTTGAATTTAATAATAATCTGGCAGATTCACAGGCACTCGCTCCGAGAATAACCGTTTTGCCCATTACCTGGTATTCCTGCATGTCTTCTTTATTTACGTAAGAAACGCCGGTTGCCAGGCCATCTTTGTTCGTTAAAACTTCACGCGCCATTGCGTTTACAACCAAATCTACATTTCCGGTCGCTAACGCGGGAAGGATCAGTGCCGAAGAAGAAGAAAAATCAGCAAATATTTTGCAACTGCGTCCACATTGCTGGCAATAAAAACACACGCCGCGGCTATCATTAATTTTTTTTGTAAGAATAGAGAGACGGGAAGGAATCACCGGAATGCCAATGCCAGTTGCAGCTTTTTTTATCATTAACTCGTGCAAACGCGGTTTAGGCGGAGGCAGGAAGATTCCATCCGGATCATCAACCAATCCTTCATTGGTTCCAAAAACGCCAATCAATTTATCTACTTTATCATAGTAAGGTTTTACCTCATCATATCCAATCGGCCAATCATCTCCCAGGCCGTCAATACTTTTTCTTTTAAAATCTTTTGGACCGAAACGCAATGAAATTCTTCCCCAATGGTTTGTTCTTCCACCGACCATTCTGGCTCTCCACCACTCCCAATTTGAGTCTTTGTCATTGGTGTAAGGTTCGCCATCAATTTCCCATCCCCAATAGCATCCATCAAAGTCGCCAAACGGACGATACTTTGTACTGGCGCCTCTTCGCGGCGATTCCCAGGGATTTTGTAATTGTTTGGAGTCTACGGCAGGATTAAAATTTGGCCCTGCTTCAATTAGACAAACTTTTAATCCGGCATTGGCCAAAACATAAGCAGCCATACCGCCGCCCGCACCTGAACCCACGATTACTGCATCATATTTTTTTGGCTGAACTTTTACTTGAAAATTTCCCATAATTAAGATTATGTAGCGTTTAAATTTGGCTATGAATGTAGGAATTCTTACATTAAATTGATGCAATTATTTTCTTAAAATATGTTCAATGTTCTGAAAAACGTGTAAGTTGGCGGACAGAGAGCAAGCAGAAATTTAATGGCCATATTTTATTAAGTCTTCAAAAACTTTATTAATTCATTAAGACTTATCGGCCATAGATAATAATAACCACAAATCCATTAAAAAATTTAGTCGATCTATGGTTATTTTTTTCTACAATTTCTTAAGGCGTAATTGTTCCGTTTGAGATGTATTTAATTTGTATCGATTGAGCGGTATCAATTGCGTTTGGTAGTCCCATTATTAAAACGGTATAAATTCTATCTTTTTCCAGTGAAATGGTTCTGCTCGCAGATATGTCAGATTCATTGTTGACGGTAAATGAGACATCGCCTGGCTTTACTCCTATAAAATTTGAAACTTTTCCGAAAGAAGCATTTCCACTTTCTATAGTCGTTCCATTCGCCAAAATAGTAACTATTGGACTGGTCGAATCCGGAATGGCATTGATGTAACGCACGAAAGCATTCCCTGTGGAAGAAGGAAGTGAATCCAAATAATCTTCAGTAATGAAGTTTTTATAATTACCATCTGCGCCTAAAGCAAACACGGAATAATATTTCTCAGGCATAAAATTGAAATCGGTTTTTGCCAACGCTGAATCTCCCGCTGCTTTATACAAACCTAAAGTTCTGCTTCCACTATATACGGGCAAATAGGTTCCGCTATAATTGGTAAAAGAAAGCGGCGCATTGGTAATACTTTTATTCGAAAGAACAAATACAACCGGTTCTGTGCTGTCAGGAATTAAGTTGAGAGCCATCAATCTTGAAGTAGGTGTAGAAATGACATCCGCATCCTTCTTACAGGCAGAGAAAGTGAAGACCCCCAGTAAAAAAAGATAAAAAAATTTGTTTTGTAAAATTGAAAAAAACTTAGTTTTCATAAATAAGATTTTTAGGTACGTTTATAAAAATATTTGCAAACTTTCAATTTGAAAAAAGTATGCCGTTTTAACCTAAAAAACTTATAAAAGTTCTTGAATTATCTTGAATGATCTTACGAAAGATCCGGAACAATAATACTTATGTGAATGATAAAAAATTGGAATCAAATTTTTATCATAGTAATCCGACTTAACCAGTAGGGCAGAAATTTAATTGTAGTATAAAAGATTATAAAAAACTTTCTTCTATTTCAATTTTCCTATGATTGTCCAATCTTCCTTTCCGTGGCCCTTTTTTATCCATTCATCCATCAAGGCTGCTACGCCCGGAATTACACTCAGGTGAATTCCCTTTTTTTCTGCTTCCTCTATGAAAAGCCCCGTGTCTTTTCTTGCCATTTCAAGTCTCCATGATGGATCGCTGAAATCATCGCCGGTCATACGTTTTAATCTTGAATCAAATGAATTGCCGGGATTCCATTCTGCAAATAATTGAGAGAGTTCTTCTGTGGAAATACCAGCTGCATTTGAAAATGCAATGGTATCTGAAAGGGTTCCGTTGAATCCGACCAAAAAAAGGTTGCCGGTAAGTTTCATGGCGGCTGCTTTACCGACTTCTTCTCCAAAGTTTATCAATTTTCCTGTCAGGGCAGATAGCTGCACCTCAAGTTGTTTTATCAGGTGTTGATCGCCCGAGACCAGCATATAGCCTGTGCTTTCCAACGCATTTTTGGGACCCATAAACACTGGCGCGTGTTGATATTGAAATCCTTTATTTTTCCACGCTTTGGTTCTTTGTTTAGCACCCTCTATCGATGTGGTTGTATGGTCAATAATAATAGCTCCGGATTTAAGTCCTTCCTCTGCTTTTGACAAAGCTTCGTCAACGGAAGCATCATCTTTCAAGGCTACATGAACAAAGTCCGCATTCTTTACCGCATCCACAATGTTGTCAAAGGCTTTGCCACCAAACTCTTCCAGTTCTTTTGCTTTTGAGGCAGTCCGATTCCAAACCTGAACCTGGTCGCCGTTGCGAATCATGGCTCTTACAAAACCGTTGCCTAAAAGTCCGATACCTAAGAATGATTTCATGTTTTTTGCTTTATGTAAAGATAAGCAAGTATAGAAAGGGAAGATTGTCGAATTTCAACCTTAGAAATAAAAATCGCATTATTTGTTCGTTTACTGTTTCAGTTTTGCTGGTTATCATAATATGATCATTTGGCATTGCATATCATGCAATTCGATATAAGTATCTTTTTTTTTTAAAAATAATCACTAAAGAAAGCATATTACAGCAGAATTTTCTTTAAATTTAATACAGAAGAATGGCTCTAAATTTCATTTTTAAAAAACGGTATCATGGCACTATACATGGATCGACACGACGTTTCACCTGCGGTTACTGCCGAGAATGTAGCAGAATTGCATCGTCAGGATTTAAAGATCCAACACCTTTACAATTGTCGTGGATTAACCTATTGGTTTGATGAAAAAAGAAGCACTGCTTTTTGTTTAATTGATGCTCCGGATAAGCAATCTTTGCAGGAGATGCACGCAAAAGCACATGGACAGGTTCCTAACCAGATTATCGAAGTCGAGGCTAGTATTGTTGAATCATTTTTGGGAAGAATTGAAGACCCTGAAATGTCCCAAAATACGGAGCTGAATATTATTAATGACCCTGCATTCAGAACCATTATGGCTGTAAAAATTTCCAGGAATACTCAACCGGAAAGTCAGTCGAATCTTGCTGACTCCCGGGAGATCAAATGGAAAAATACTATTTGCAAACTCATCTTAAATTTTGAAGGAAAGATTGTAAAACAAACGGATAATTATTTCCTGGTTTCTTTCAAATCAGTTTCTAAAGCAATCAATTGCTCACGAAAAATAAGATCTTCTTTACGTGGGTTCATTAAAAAATTGGGAGAAAAGGATTTCAATTTGAAAATTGGAATTAGTGCAGGTGTTCCGGTAAATGAAAATGAATTCTTTTTTGAGGATACTATAAAACTTGCAAACAGGTTGAGCCAGGTACCTTACGATAGCATACTAATCTCGTCAGAAGTTAAGGATTTATATTATAGTGAAAACGCAAACACATTCCTTAAAACAAAAAGCCTGTTCTTTAGTTTTTTTCCTGCTGATGAAAAAATTTTTACACAATTGTTCGATTTTATGGAATCTTCTTACAGTAATGCTTTTCTTACCATCCATGATTTTGTAAAATCGTTGGGAATGAGCAAATCTAAACTATACCGTAAAGTGTTGTTGTTCACGGGCAAATCGCTTACTCCATTCATCAGGGATTACCGGCTTAATGAAGCACTGATTTTATTAAAACAGAATAAGCATAACCTTTCTGAAGTGGCTTATCAGACGGGGTTCACCAGTCTTTCCTATTTTTCCAAATGCTTCCATAAAAAATATGGGGAAGTGCCATCTGCTTTACTGTAATCTTGAAAATTTTCAGGTATTTATAAACAACGCCATGGTTCGATTCTACCAATCTTTGGTCTAAATGTACCCATACTTTTAGCTGTTTACAGATATATTTAACAGGAACCTAAATCCCTACATCATGTTAACAGAAAACAAAGAATATACCCTGGTAAAAGATATAGACAGGAAACTGATTGAATCCTTTGATTCAAAAATATATGGAGAAGTAATTTTTCCTGGTGATCCTCTTTATGAAGAAGCCCGTAAAGTTTACAATGCAATGATCGATAAATATCCGGGAATGATCGTGAGATGCGCAGACGTTGCCGATGTGGTTGAGACAGTAAACTTTGCAAGAGAAAACCATTTGTTGGTAGCTGTGAGAGGAGGAGGACATAATGGCGGCGGGCTGGGAGTTTGCGAGGGAGGATTGGTAATCGATTTGTCAGCAATTCGTTTTGTTCGGGTTCATGCTGATGAACAAATCGTCACAGTAGGTGGTGGAAATGTTTGGGCGGAAGTGGATAAGGCAACCCATCCATTTGGACTGGCCATTCCCGCCGGTATTATTTCTACTACGGGCGTAGGAGGTCTTACTCTTGGGGGTGGAGTGGGATATTTGTCGAGAAAATATGGATTAACCATTGATAGTTTATTGGAAGCAGAAATGGTTTTAGCGGATGGTCAACAGGTAACAGTAAACGAGGATCAATATGCTGATTTATTTTGGGCCATCCGTGGTGGCGGTGGCAATTTCGGCATTGTTACTGCTTTTACTTTCCAGGGGCATCCGGTGGAGAATGTTTTCGGTGGCCCTACTTTATGGCCGATAGAAAAAACTCCTGAAATATTGGACTGGTATCAGGAATTTATCAAGAATGCTCCGGACGATCTGAATGGTTTTTTCCTTACCCTAACCATCCCCGGCCCTCCCTTTCCGGAACATCTTCATAATAAACAATTTTGTGGGGTGGTTTGGTGCTATTTGGGTGGCGCAGATAAAGTAAAAGAAGTTTTCAAACCTGTCAGAGATAAGCAACCCATTTTTGAGCACATGGATGAAATGCCTTACCCTGGCTTTCAGTCGTTGTTTGATGGAATGTTACCTCCGGGTTTACAGTGGTATTGGCGGGCTGATTTTTTTAATGAATTGAACAATGGCCAGGCTGAAATACATTTACAACACTGCACGGATATGCCTTCCGCACTCTCTCAAATGCATCTTTACCCGATAAGTGGTGCGGCTTCGAGAATTGCAGATGATGCGACAGCATGGGCTTACCGTGACGCAAAATACGCGGGAGTAATTGTCGGAGTAGATCCCAATCCAGATAATGCAGGTACGATTACCAAATGGTGTAAAGAGTATTGGAAAGCATTACATCCGTATTCTTCCGGCGGTGCCTACGTTAATTTTCTGATGGATGAAGGTCAGGATAGGGTCAGGGCCAGCTATCGACATAATTATGAACGGCTAACGAAAGTGAAACTAAAATATGATCCTGATAATTTATTCAGGACAAATCAAAATATTTTGCCTTATGCTGAATCGTGAAGCGGCGCAACGTTGCTGACGATTAGAGATAATGCTCTGGACTGTCCAAAAATTTAAAGTGATTGTCTATCTGCCTGGCAAAAAGACCGGGTTTTGGTTAGCGTGATTTGTAGGGTAATATGGTAGACCGGGATAAACAGTACTTTCTGTGCTCACGCTTCCTGAAATGGAAAACGTTTTGGCATCATTCACATACATCAATCCCAAAGAAGCTGCAGGATATAAACCAAAACTATTTTGTTTAAAATGGTTGTTGGGAAAATTCTTATTAAATCCGCTGAGATAAGAAGGGTTGATGCTGATATAAGAAGGCGCTGCAGACACGTTGGCAAAGGCAACCCAATTATCATTTAATCTGCGGTTCAGTTGCAATCCCATTGGCGCGGAAAAAATGGAAGCATTGCCACCTTTAAAAAATGAAACACTGGTAGAAAGTCCGCGGTAAGAACTGAAAAACCATTTGGACGCGGAGGCGCTGTCGTGAAGATGGCTATTGTTGAGATGAGAAGTGTTCTGTGGATACATGCTAAAGCCTGGTGATAAAACCGTTTGAGATTTCACTGTGACGAAAAAGAAAAGCATAACCACTAAAAAAAATAGGCGCATCCGAAAAAATTTGTCCATAAAAGTAAAGATTTATATTCTAAAATGAGGGACGTTGAAAGTTAAATGATGCAATTAGATATATTAACAAGTTTATCAAAAGGGAGAATTGAAATCACGGAAATTTGTTGCTTTACTATGGAATGAATCTGTAATTTGAAATAGCTCACGAAATTGAAATGATTTTTCGTTCAGGTAAGAAAATTAAAAAATGGTATTCTTTAATTAATTTTTCGATTTTTTTTCGTTTTTTAAATGAAAGATAACATCCGGCATTTAACTTTCGGCTTCAAAACATGATGAGTTTTTCGAAAAAAAAACCATAACTTGGATGACCTTAAAAAGCAATGCAAGAGATATTGATGTTATGAAAATTGATCGCATCTCATCACCCTAAAATACTTTTATATGAACTTGAAAACAATGGCTCAGACAATGATTCCCAACAATGCTCATAAAGAAATACCGGGCAATCCTTCAACCGCCACCAGCAGTTCCATCCAATTAAGCAATCGGAGCAATAACGAACCGCTACGCATTCTTTCGGAAGAGGATTGGAAATTCTGGAAACACAATGGATATGTTATCATCAAAAATGCGGTACCGAAAGATCAGGTAAAAAAGACGGCTGATTTTCTTTGGGAGTTTGAAGAAAAAAATCCGGATATTCCCGAAACCTGGTATGCACCTGCCCGGGCCGAAATACAAATGAAAGAGCTCACCAACACGGGAATGATAGAAGTTTATAATCACCAAACTTTGTGGGACAACAGGCAGGTGCCCAAGGTGCATGCGGCCTTTGCAGATATCTGGGGAACCGAAAAGCTTTGGGTCACCATTGACAGGGCCAATTTAAATTATCCCATCAGGCCAGGGTTTGAATACAAAGCCTTTATCCATTGGGATTACGATCCGGAAACGAAACCTCAAAATGTACAGGGTGTTTTGGCTTTGGCCGATCAAATGGATGATGAAATGGGAGGCTTTCAATGTATCCCCGAATTGTTCAGAACTTATGATTCGTGGAAGCTGACTCAACCAGCCGACCGGGATCATTTCAAACCCGATACCACGGGGTTTGAGCCAACCAAAATAAAAATGGAAGCCGGCGACCTGTTGATATTTAATAGCGCGCAGCCGCATGGCATCCGGAAAAATAATAGTAAGAATAAAGTGCGCATCGCACAATATATTTCAATGATGCCCGCAGAAGAAGAGAATGAAGCCCTTCGCGAATGGAGAATCAATTCCTGGAAAAACCGAATAGCGCCCGAAGGTTATGCTTTTCCCGGGGATCCACGCAATTGGGAACAAACAAAATATACTACTGCTTCTCTTTCTCCCTTAGGAAGGAAATTGCTGGGGTTGGATAAATGGTAGTGATGAAAATTTCCTGTTCGGCTAAGGTGATCGTTGCATAAAATCCCAACAGTGCTTAACAATTATGTTGTTCCTTGTTCAGTTATTTGCAATATTCCACAACATACAAAAAGCCAATTGGGTTTGTTTTTTCAATAAATCATAATTGATTTTGTCGGGTGTATCTGAAGGTTGATGATAATCTTTTGAGAAACCACAATC